>CAIUKU010000161.1 GCA_903899825.1 uncultured Bacteroidales bacterium
CCCTCGTTCAGTGTCGTTTGCATAAATTCGCTGAAATTTACCAACCCAGACTCAGAGTAAATCCCTTTAAATTTCGGCATAGTTTCCATTAAGTCCCGTAGGGACGATATGTTGGTAAAAACTGAAGTCTAAAGTTTTTAAAAGTCCCGTAGGGACGATATATAGTCTTATACAAAAGCAAAGATAGCGTACCTGACGGCACCTACAGGCTCTCATAGTTTTTGTTTTTACCAAATATGCTGTCCCTAACGGGACAGACTGGCATAAGACCACGTTGCGTGAAACTTTTTCATTTCAGTCGGATATCTTGCCCCCAAACCCCCAAAAATGAGGGCTTTCAATAAATCAATGGATGTACCTTAAGCTGTTTTGTATGAACGATTTTACTGACTAGCCCTGCAGGCTCCGTTTGGAATAGTTAGAAACTACTTCATCGATATTCCTTGTATTAAGGCTCTGAGAAAGTAACAACAACATAAAATCAACTATATTCGCAATAAATTACTGAAATCTTACTTGAATGACCAAAGTAAATGAGCATATTGAGCTAAACAAAAGCTGGATCTTGCCAGTAAAAATACTGAGTAATCATGAATTTGTTGCTAGTATAGAAAAAGCCGAAAGAGGGCCATTTCATAGCGTTCAAAAGTCTATGCAAAATTTTGAGTTATGGCTGACATCAAGAAAAAAGAAATAAAAATATCCTCTCAATACGATCCCGATATTATCGGTCTCTATGCAATTGAGGAGGAGATGTTCGGATTAGCTTAATAATGATTGCAAAATCAAACTTAAAATAGATTGAATCATATAACTTTTCGCACTTCTACTGTGCTCAGTGCATCGCTTTTCACACTTCACTAAAACTAAAAACTATTGCCTTACACCTGAAAGCAAGGTTAAACTTTTAAATACCTGAAGAAAAAACGACTAATTTTACAAAAAAAATGACTATGGAAGCAATCTATAAACTTAAGGCAACCGAAATTGACAGCGGTTTTATGGAAGCTATCAAGAAGCTGTTCAAGGACAAAGAAATCACCATTTCTATTACAGTATCAGTTGATGAGACAACATACCTGACCATGAATCCGGCAAATGAAAAGCATTTGACTGAAAGTATGGCACAGGAACCATCTGTTCGTTTTACACCGGATGAGTTTGTTGAAACAGTGAGTAAACTTTAGCTAGCTTCTATTGTATGAAAAATATTGTTTTCAGCCCAGATGCCTGGTTCGATTTTATTCAATGGGCCAAAAATGATAAAAAAGTTTTCGATAAGATATCAGAATTAATCCAGGAAACCTCTCGCACACCTTTTCAAGGAGAGGAAATCCAGAACCTTTGAAATATAAATTAAGTGGATATTGGTCAAGAAGAATTACAACAGAGCACAGACTTGTCTATACAGTAAACGGTGAAGACATTCAAATCATTTCTTGTAAATATCATTATCAGGATAAGTAATTAAAATAATCCGCATTAATCTTCAAATTTTAGTAATCCGAAGTACTCGACCAGGACAGATTAAAACAAAATAAAAATAAGTCCCCACGTTCGGCTTATCCTGCAAAACATCGTTGTCATTCCCCGATCTCCTGACCGTAAGTAATTCAATTGTATGTCTTCCAAGGTGTTGTAAGTTAAACTACCTCCATAACTATACTGATTTCCAGTTTCGTGGTTTGATCGTTTTACCAAATTAAAGGGATTGGATGTTTTTTTTTGTCCTTTTGAAAGGCAAAAGGACCAACCGAGCGAAGCGGTCTCATGAACTCCATTAAAATCAATTATGGCGTGAATAAAACCTTTGACCAGGCCAAGCGCCCTCCCGCACTGATAAAATACCGTAAATCCTGGCAAAGTAGTGGTTTTCTGCGAAGAC
>CAIUKU010000162.1 GCA_903899825.1 uncultured Bacteroidales bacterium
ATTAATAATTTATAATTAACTTCCATGTCCGACACCCTCATAAAAGTTGAAAACGTTTCCAAGAAATTCTGTCTCGACCTCAAGACCAGCCTCTGGTATGGATTAAAAGATATCGGCAGTGAAATGATTGGCAAAAAAAGCGAGTTTCATGATGAATTACGCGAAAAAGAATTCTGGGCCGTAAAAGACATCAGTTTTGAAGTTAAACGCGGAGAGTGTTTAGGCCTGATTGGACGCAACGGTGCCGGTAAAAGTACATTGCTTAAAATGCTGAACGGCCTGATTAAACCAGATACCGGTCGCATTGAAATGCACGGCAGGGTGGGAGCCCTGATTGAACTTGGGGCCGGTTTCAACCCCATACTTACCGGACGGGAAAATATCTTTAACAATGCTGCTGTGTTGGGCTTTACCAAAGATGAAACTCAACAGAAACTGGAAACCATCATCGACTTTTCTGAAATCCGTGATTTTATCGATACCCCGGTGCAGAATTACAGTTCCGGCATGAAGGTAAGGCTGGGTTTTGCGGTAGCTGCTCAGCTCGAACCAGATATTCTCCTGATAGATGAAGTGCTGGCAGTAGGGGATATGGGTTATATTTTGAAATGTTTCAACAAAATGGATCAGTTGCTGACTAAAACTGCACTCATTTATGTATCTCACAATATGCCTCAGGTTTCCAGAATCTGCACTGAGCTGATCGTAATGAACAAAGGAGCATCTGTTTTTCAATCTAATGAAGTATCCAGAGGGATCAGTCATTATTATGAATTATTTCCACAGCTGGCCGGTAATGTTACAAGTAACGGACAGGCTGAACTTGCATCCATTTACCTTACTTCAGGTGAGAAAGACTCACGTGATTTTCCTTCACTAGAAATTAATCATGGAGATGAACTCACCGTTCATTTAACCATAAAATTTACGGAAGAATTACAGTCACCTTCCATAGGACTGATGTTTTACGACAAGGAACAGCGGAATTTCGGAGAGGTATTTAATTTTAGAGACAGCATTGTGCTCGATAAAGTAAAAGGAAGCTTAAGTTTTACCGCGCATTTCAAAGAAATACAAATGGGACAGGGTGTTTTCTCCATCACTGTCGGACTTGCTGATTTTTCAGGAGGCATCAGAAAGAACATTTTCCGCATGCAATCAGCCATCTATTTCAGGGTAAGTTCAGCAAAACATGGCTGGGCACCCATGCAATTTACACCTGAATGGAAAACCATCAACCCATCCTAAAGAGGATGTCTCAAAACATTAATAAATCCAAAATTCATTCTCTGTGATTCTCTGTGTTATCTCAAATTTTCTCTGTGTAATAATTTTTACAAATTACACAGAGTAACACAGAGGATGGCACAGAGTTCCACAGAGAACTTTTGAGACAGACTCCTTAAAAGAAATAGAATGTCAATTATTGATATTTAATAATATTTTATAAAAATCACTAAAATTTCACATAGTATTGAGTTAAAGCCTCTCTCTAAGATAGATTTGAAAAGGCTTGCTATTGTTTTTAAATAATTCAAATTGAAATGGATACTTCCAAAAAAACATTTGTAACCCAACCCCTGCTTCCATCACTGGAAGAATTTATTCCCTACCTTGAAAAAATATGGAAGAATAAAATTCTGACCAACAACGGTGCTTTTCATCAGCAACTGGAAGCTGAACTCTGTAAATACTTAGGTGTAAAACATATTTCGCTTTTCTGTAACGGCACCATAGCCCTGATTACAGCTTTGCAGGCATTGAAAATTACAGGTGAGGTGATAACCACACCCTATAGCTTTGTAGCTTCCACCCATGCCTTGTGGTGGAACAACATCAAACCGGTTTTTGTGGACATAGAACCCGATTATTTTACCCTCGATCCGACAAAAATTGAAGCGGCCATTACCCCCAATACAACGGCTATATTGCCGGTGCATGTGTATGGTAATCCCTGTAAAATGGTAGAAATTCAAAAAATTGCGGATACTTATGGTTTAAAAGTGATTTATGATGCCTGTCATACGTTTGGTGTCAAACAAAACAATATACCAGTATTGAATTTCGGGGATCTTTCTGTCATGAGTTTTCATGCCACCAAAGTTTTCAATACTTTTGAAGGAGGAGCGATAGTTTGCCATGATGCCACCATGAAGCAACGCATCGACAACCTGAAAAACTTCGGTTTTGCAGGAGAAACCACCGTGGTAGCACCCGGTATCAATGCCAAGATGAACGAAGTACAGGCTGCCATGGGCTTATTGCAGCTGAAAAACATAGATGCTGCCATTGTAAAACGTAAACAGATAGCTGAAAGCTATCGTTCAGCATTGCAGGGAATTCAGGGTCTGGGATTGCTTGAAGACATGCCTGCTGTAAAGCATTGCTATTCCTATTTCCCCGTTTTTATCAACCATGAAAAATACGGCAAATCCAGGGATGAGGTATACGAATTGCTAAAACAACATAACATTTACGGACGTCGCTATTTTTATCCTTTGATCAGCCAGTTTCCTACCTATAGAGGCTTAGAATCTGCAAAACCTGAAAATCTGCCGATAGCTGAAAGAATTACTGAAGAAGTAATTTGTTTGCCCATCTATCCTGAATTGGAAAAGGATACGATAGTGAAAATATGTAAAATACTGATGAAGTAAATAAAGTTTTAAGACAAGAAAGTTTTAAGTTGAACAAAGTTTTAAGTTTTAAGAAAAAGAGACCTAATACTAACTTTTCAACACTTAACACTTAATAACTTAACACTTCCAACACTTTAATTTTACCACTTCCAAAAAAAATATCATTTTGCAAAGATGATACCAACGAAATCATTTTTAGAATATGCTTTTTAATTCTTTAAATTTTGCCATTTTTTTACCCATCGTATTCATACTGTATTGGTTTGCTACAAAAGGGAATCTAAGACTGCAAAATATTTTGCTACTCGTTGCCAGCTATTTTTTCTATGCCTGCTGGGACTGGCGTTTTTTGTTTTTGCTTATATTTTCTACTTTATTGGATTACTTTACCGGCATTAAAATTCATGAAGCAGTTTCACGCAAAAATAAAATCATCTGGTTGTGGCTGAGTATTGGTATCAACTTAGGTTTCCTGGGTGTTTTTAAATATTATAACTTTTTTGCGGATTCTTTTGCTCATGCATTATCTTTGTTGGGATTGCAAGCCAACTTTGTTACGTTACAAGTGATTTTACCGGTTGGGATTTCATTTTATACTTTTCATGGCTTGTCGTATGTGCTTGATATTTATTATAAAAGGATAAAACCTGAAAGAAATTTTATTGATTATTCTGTCTTTGTAAGCTTTTTCCCTTTGCTGGTTGCAGGGCCCATCGAAAGAGCCACCCATCTTTTGCCCCAGATTCTTAAAAAAAGGGAGTTTGATTATGCAAAAGCAGTAGATGGCTTGCGACAGATTTTATGGGGTTTGTTCAAAAAAATGGTAATTGCCGATAGCTGTGCCGAATATGCCAATACCATATTCAATAACTCAGCAGCCTATTCAGGTACAACATTGGTATTGGGTGCTCTGTTTTTTGCTTTCCAGATTTATTGCGATTTCTCTGGTTACTCAGATATTGCCCTGGGGACAGCCCGGCTCTTTGGTATCGATTTATTGCGGAATTTTGCTTTTCCTTACTTTTCAAGAGATATAGCCGAATTCTGGAGACGCTGGCATATTTCGCTGTCTTCCTGGTTCCGCGATTACCTTTATATTCCATTGGGAGGAAGCAAAGGCGGAATGTGGATGAAAATCCGCAATACCTTTATCATTTTCATTGTTAGTGGTTTCTGGCATGGTGCCAACTGGACATTTATTATATGGGGATTACTGAATGCTATATATATCATGCCTTCCATTATCTTTAAAACCAATAGGAATAACCTCGATATTGTTGCAAAAGGGAAATATCTTCCAACCCTCAAAGAAATATTTTCTATGGCTTTTACCTTCGGCTTAACGCTGATTGCCTGGATATTCTTCCGTGCCAAAGATGTTCAGCATGCATTCAGCTATATCAAAAGTATAGGCAAAGGATTATTATATAAATCATCTTATTATGAAACCATTAACTTCCTGCATTTGAAGCTTGGATATTTCTTACCTTCGCTAATGGTATTGTTTATCCTTATCGAATGGATAGGCAGAGAACAGCAATATGCAATTGCTAATTTTGGATTAAAATGGTATAAACCATTAAGATGGGCTTTTTATTATACAATTGTTCTGTTTATCTTTCTTTTTGCAGGCAAAGAACAGCAGTTTATCTATTTTCAGTTTTAAGTTGATATGAGAAAATTTATAAAGAATACGCTATTATTTCTTTTAATTACATTTTTTATTACTGCTGCTTTTATTTTTATGTCAAATAAAAAAATAGAAAATGGAGACTATTTTAGGTTACGAAAAAAAGGCACTAAATATATTGTATTTGGACATTCGCATCCACAGTATGCTTTGAATGATTCTTTAATAGATAATCTTGAAAATTATGCGCAATCCAGCGAATCCTATTTTTATACTTTTTTAAAAATTAAAAAGATAATTACTTCAAATAAACAAATTAAAGCAGTTTTTATTGAATTTACAAATAATCAAGTAGTTGATGGAAAAGACAATGTTATTTGGGGTGATCAATATCTTTCATTCAGGTATCCGAAATATGCTTCCTTAATGAATATTAAGGACTTACTTTATCTTTTTACAAAAAACCCTAAAATATTTATAAATTCGCAATCTTTAACTTTTAAAGAAAATTTATTGTTTTTAATCGAAAACAAAGTGAATTATATAAATTACAAAAATTGGGGGAGCTATTTTTTTAGTAAAAATCACAATACAGACTCTTTGTTAAATTTGATTTCGAAAAATCCCAAATTAAAAAATAATTTTTCTGAAATATCTGAAACTAAAATAATGTTTGGGATATTTTTGATATAGATTTCATTTTCGATTTGTTTAAAATCTTTGTTTTCTTTTATATCATCAATTCCTAGATAATTAAATTGTGAATAAAAGTAATTAGTAGCATATTTAATATTAGAGTTGAGCTGTATAAGCTCTGAATTGTCACCTGTTGGCAAAGTTTTGTTATTTGGTTTGGCAAAAGTTACCAAAACTGAAAACCGTACTGTGTCTTTAGGTAAAAGAGAAAATTTATTACTAGGGAATAATGTTTTGATATTATTTTGCTTTTTATCTTTTATAATTGGCAAATTTTCAATAGCATTATAAAATTTAGAAGGATTGTTTAAGTAGTCAGC
>CAIUKU010000163.1 GCA_903899825.1 uncultured Bacteroidales bacterium
GGATTCAAATTCAGCTATATCGGACATATTACTACTCAGCAATAATATTTTTATTATCATTATATAATGGATGAGGTGAGGAGAAATATAAGTTATAAGAATAATATTTTATCATTTAATTATAGCTGGAAATTTATGTTTCAGATAAAAACCAGTTACTAATCATCAGTATCTGTGTTTGATAGTTTAATTCTATTTCTGTATTTAAATAAGTATATTTATTAGTTCCTTCTTTATACAAAGTTATTACAAAAAAAAGCAATTAGAGGGATTTATTATTAAATTTTGGGTATGAATGTTTTTTTATTGAAAAAGCCAATGTAATATTGAAGAATTTAATATCGCATTGGCTTTAATACAGGCTTTCTGATTTATTATGTTAATTGGATAACATAAATTTAATAGGTAAATTTAATTGAACCCTTACTGTTTTATCTCTTTGTTTGCCGGGTTTCCAGTTTGGCATTGCTTTTACTACTCTAACTGCTTCTTCATCGCAGCCACCACCGATACCTCTTAATATCCGAACATCGGTAATTTGACCATTTTTTTCAATTACAAAACTTAAATGAACAGTTCCTTGAATGTTTGCTTCTCTAGCTAATTGAGGATAAGTTAGGTTATTTCTTAAAAAATTTATTCTGGCTTCTTCTCCTCCGACAAAGTCCGGCATTTCTTCAACTATAATAAATTTGGTTTCTTCATCTACTTCAATTTCCTTTTTTGGTTCTAAGGGAATGTATGGTTCATAAGGCTCGTTATCAATTATCTCTGTATTGACTAGAATATCTTTAACACCTTCTGTCTTATTGTCAACTTCTTTGAAAATTGTTGTTGGTTTGATAATTTTTGGTTCGGGTGGCTTTACGCTTGTAATTGGGATAATATCCTCAATTACTTCTTTTCCAACTCCTGTGCTTACAAATGATGTGAAGTTTTCATAGGATTTCCATTCAAAAGCAAATAAAACCAGTGCTAATGAAAGTATGAGACCAATTTCAAAAAAGATAGCTTTTTTGTTTTCCAGATCTGCTTTTTCAGTTTTTTTCTTTCTGTCGGTAGGGCTATTATAGCTTTTTCCCGATTCCTGATTGTTTGTTTTCATGGTTGTAATTATTTAATTTATTTAACTCAAAATTAATATATTACAACACAAAAGTCAAGAGAGAATCAGTATAGGGTAGGGGATTTGAAGTTAAAGGTGACTCCTGAAAAGGTAACGGTATAAAAATAGTACTTAGAGTGCCTTAAGTACTTAAAAGTGCTTAAAGTACACAAGGGTTAAAAGAAATACTTACAATTCCTAAGTAAACCAAGTACTCATAATGTTCGAGGCTATATGCAGTAATGGATTGCGGACTGGTTTCCTGTCTATCAATACCGAAGTTTGAGCGGAGCAGAATGCTTAAATTACCACTGATTCCCTTATTGCATATAGCCTTTGTTGGCGTTTCGTTGTTTCTTTTTCAAAATCACCAAACCATAGTCCAATAAACCATTAAATCTTTTTTTTCTGATATTGCAATTCCTTTCGAATACCCATGTTTCCATACTTGAAGTGATTCAGGTCGATTTTCATTACAGTTCTCTTTCCAAAAGTCTCCAGCTTTTGCTTCTATAACAAATACTTCCAAATCACCCGGGATTGTATAAACGTCATACACATACTTCTCTCCATCAATTACTTTTTCAAAAGTCTTTTCTCCAAGATTAAAATCGTAGCTTTCAAAGTATGGTATTGGGTATTTTTTATCAAATGACTTATTACACTTTTCTACTGGAAACATGTCTCGTCTTAATTCAGTTTGATTAATGATTATATTGCTATCAACTTGATAATATGTCTTAAATAGAAAATTGTTTCTTAAACCCACTTCTGTTACTGAGTCTCTTATTGTAATTAGGTATAATTCTCCGTATTGTGCCCTGCATTTATAACTTGGAGGGCAACTTGGTGGAGCCCAAAACATTTTGAAGTTAGTTGTGTCTTTAATTTTTTCAGGAAAATGACTCAATAAATCTGATTTCAAAAAATCTGCTCCAAAACTTTTCTTCAATTCATTTAATTGACTATTTACTTCTACCAAATATTGTCTTTCAATGCTATTGTAACATCCAGTCAAACTAATTACAATAAATAAGAGCAATATCAGATTCCTATTTTTATTCATATCTTAATATTTCAGTTCAAGTTTTTATTGTTACGGTTTCTACAATGAACGCCAACTTTCTAGCTGTGGTAGTTTATCAAACCCTGCATGGGAGTTTTGCAGATTTCGCCTACCTTCACTTCCCATTTTTCAGCGACTTTTGCCAGTACATCTTTATAATGGTAACCTACAGATCCAGTGCAACTCAATGTATAATTTTTAAAATTTGAATAACGGCTGATCTGATAATAGAAAAATTTATCAAAAGCATCAAAAATTAACTGATAAATGTAAGGATGCGAAATGTTTTCAGATAAAAAGATTGAAAAAGAAGCGAGGAAACGATTCGGAAAACTTTGTTTATAGATGGCATCCAGGATAAAATCGAAGCGGTATGGGTATTTGATTTCAAATAATTCTCTTAAATCATGTGGTAATTCATCACGCAGATAAGCATTGATTAGGATTTTCCCAATATAAACACCAGCACCTTCATCACCAAAAAAATAACCTACCGATGGTACATTTTCAAGAATGTCGTTCCCATCGTATAGGCATGAGTTGGAGCCAGTACCCAATATACAGGCAATGCCTTTTGATTTGCCACATAAAGCACGGGCAGCTGCCAGCAGGTCATGTTCTACTTCTACATCAGCCAGTCTGAAAAACCCTTCAAGTGGTTCGCGGATTACATCTTTTTTTTGCAAACTGCTGCATCCTGACCCATAGAAAAAAACTTTTGTTATCAATTGTTGATTCACATAGGGTAGAAGGTTTTTCTCCAATTCTTTTTCAACACCTTCGGTATTAATAAAATAAGGATTCATTCCAATCGTCTGGAAACTTCTGATTTCATTGTCAGGGGTAATTAAACTCCAATCGGTTTTAGTGGAGCCACTGTCTGCTATTAATATCATTTTTTAGTGTTTAATAAAGTGAACGATATATGGAAAAAATATAATACAACCTATAAATATCGCTGCAATGGCTGTGAGTAATACTGCAGCAGCAGCCATATCCTTAATTTTACCTGCTTTTTCGTTGAAGGCAGGCGATACCATGTCAACCAGAGCTTCGATAGCTGTGTTAAAAACTTCAGCCGCCAAAACAATACCAATAGACAGAACAATGGCTATCCACTCGCCTGCTTTGATTGAAAAAATAAAGCCAAGGCAAATTACAGTAATCGCAATCAAAATATGTATCCATGCATTGTGTTGGGTTGTAATTACCTCTTTAATTCCATTGAATGCATAAATAAAACTTTTTATTCTGTCTTTCAGATTAAAAGGTTTATTTTTTTGAGAGGTTTGCATCTGTTTTTGTATAAGTTTAAACTTAAAAATTTAAGTTTCAGAAATATTTAAAAAAAATACCATTTATGATCAATCAATAAATGGTATTTTCATATTAAAAATTGGTTTTGTTAGCTTAAAAGCTCTTTTACAAAAGCAGCCACTATCTTATTATCGGCTTTACCGGTCAGTTGTTTGCCGGCTAGTCCCATTACTTTTCCCATATCTCTCATACCGGTAGCACCGGTGTCTTTAATAATCTGAAGAATTATTTCCTTAACTTCTGTTTCACTCAGTTGTTCTGGCAAATATTTTTCAATAATTGATACCTGAAACATTTCTACATCATACAAATCCATGCGATTTTGTGATTTGTAAATTTCTGCAGTTTCTCTTCGTTGTTTGATTAGTTTTTGAAGTGTTTGTAGTTCAAGTTCCAAAGGCACTTCAGCAGTTGATGTGTCTTTGCCTGTTTTTATCAGCAGCAGGGCAGCTTTTACAGCTCTTAATGCTTCGAGTTTTTCTTTGTCTCTGGCAAGCATAGCTGCTTTAATATCTTCATTTATAGTTATTTCGAGACTCATGGTTTTGTTTTAATCTACGTTATCGTGTAAAAAAGAATTATTTGATTTGATTTCCACTTTTTTATCGTCATTTTCGGTAAGTGTAAAGCGTGAAATTTCTGATTCAGAAGAATGAGTTACATCGTTAAGTACTATATTTCTACGCACATAAGCAGGTGAATTTTCCAATTCAGACAAACCTTCCGGGGTTCTGAGTTTCATACTTAAATCCTTCAGGCGTTGGATGCGTTCATTGGATTTTTTGTCTATCTCAGTTTCAGTAAGATCAGATTCTTTAAAGGAAGTGTCTTGTTTTAAATTCACTATAGTATCCGTTTTTGTTTCTTGTCTCTGAATCAAATAGGGTGTGTCATCATTACTTGTATCCTTTATTGCAACGGCCTGTTGTTTTGGTTCAGGAACGGTAGAAGTAGTATTTTCAACAGTGAAAACAATGTTATCCTTTTGTTCTGTTTTTTCAAGTATTTTAATGTCGTTCAATTCTGTTTCCTGTTGAAGAGGTGTTTCTATCTGAGAGACAACGGTTTTTTCTATTTCCTTTTCTAAATTATGTATTGTTTTTTGGGGGATACGAGGTGTGTTAAAATCGATTTCATGATTTTTATCGAAGCCTGTAGCTACCAGTGTAATTGAAAGTTTTTCACCTAAAGAATCATCGGTACCCGCACCCCATATAATATCAACGTCTTGACCGGCTTCGTTGAGAATAAAATCTGTAATTTCTGTAATTTCATCCATGGTTGCTTCGCAACTTCCTGATGCAAAATACAAAAGAATATTCTGAGCTCCTTTGATATTGTTGTCGTTCAGTAAAGGTGAATTGATTGCCATTTCGATGGCTCTGTATGCCCGGTTGTCTCCTTCTGCAATTCCAGAACCCATCAGTGCAACTCCGCTTTTTTTCATTACAGTATTCACATCTTTAAAGTCGATGTTTACAAAAGCTTTCACAGTGATGATTTCTGCAATTCCCTTGGCAGCAGTAGTTAAAATATTATCAGCTTTTTCAAAGGCTTTACCCAAAGGCAAGTCACCAAATTCCCTGAGTTTATCATTTTTAATAATCAAAATAGCATCTACGTGTTTTCTGAGTTCTTTGATGCCTTCTTCGGCCTGCAATATTCTTTTTCTGCCTTCGAAAGAAAAAGGCAAGGTTACGATGGCAACCGTCAATATTTTATTTTCCAGGTCATCTGAAAGTTCTATTTCTTTAGCAAGAGCTGCAATAACAGGTGCTGCACCGGTACCGGTTCCTCCACCCATACCTGCAGTAATAAAGAGCATTTGTGTGTTTTTTTCGAGTATAGCTTTTATCTCATCAGCTTTTTCTTCGGCTGCAATTTTAGCAACAGAAGGAATGTTACCTGCTCCAAGTCCTTTCCCTAATTGAACTTTGGTAGGAATAGGGCTTGCATCCAATGCCTGAGCATCGGTATTGCAAATAATAAAATCTACTCCATTTATGCCTTGATTGTACATATAATTTACAGCGTTGCTGCCGCCACCGCCAACCCCAATAACTTTTATTATTGATGATTGATTCTTTGGTAAATCAACTTTTAGCATACTCATATTTTTATTACTATATTGTTTTTTGTTTTCTTTCGTGAAATGACATTCAGCAAAATATTGAATATCATTAATTTATATAATATACATTGATTTCGATATATTATTTTTTTTTACAATCCATTGATTCAAAAATCTATAATTTACAGACTTTAGACATTCATTTCCACATCTAAAAGCTATTACTGTTTTATTTGCGAGTTTTACATATATTGTACCATATTCGTTATCA
>CAIUKU010000164.1 GCA_903899825.1 uncultured Bacteroidales bacterium
CCAAAAATTAAGGGCAAAGGATAGAAAAAAATAATGGGTAACGTATATAATAATTTTTTTGATAAAGAAATTTGGAAAGAAGTAAATAATGAAAATAAAGAATTGCTCAAGGATTTTATTTTAGAATTAAAACAAAACAAAAAATCTAGTGGGACAATTTATCAGTATGAAAAAGATATTATGGGGTTATATATTTATATTTATAGATGCCTAACTAATCGTAGTATTTTGGATTTGACTAAAAAAGATTTTCGTGGCTATTCATTATATTTAACGGGTGAATGTGGTGTTTCAAACGCAAGACATAATCGCTTGCTTTCATCTATGAGATCATTACTTACATTCGCAGAAAATGAAGATGATTATGAATATGATAACAACGTTTCTAAAAAAGTCAAGGGATTAGAAAAAGAACCAGTTAGGGAAATTTTCTTTTTAACTGATGATCAAGTTATGAAATTGAAAGCAGAATTGATTCGTAGAGAATTATATCAGTATGCCACTCTTTTGATGTTGGCTTATGATTCTGCTGGTCGTAAAGCTGAATTAGCTGGTGTAAAGAAACAATCTTTTTATGATGAAAACAAAAGTAACACCAATAAGGTTACGGGTAAGAGACGTAAGGTTTTTAGTTTGGTTTATTTTTCTGGAACTAAAGAATGTGCCAAACTATGGTTAGATCAACGTGGCGAAGATAATTTAGATGCGATGTGGATTATTGGAAAAGGCGATCACAAAAGAGAAGCGGATAAAGAAAATATTTATGATTGGTTCATGAATATTAGAGATATTCTTACTGAAATTGAGGGTAAGGAAATTGAGTTTAATGTTCATTCAATGAGGCATAGTTGTCTTCAAAACCTGTCGGATGGCAGTCATTATATCTGTCGTGAATTAGGTATGGGAACTGGTTTCCCAATTGAAAAACTTAAACTTATTGCTAATCATAGTGATATTTCTACCACATCTCATTATTTGAAGGATAATTCTGTTGATGAATTAGCGGAGATGTTTAATATAAAGATTGTTTAATCAGAAAGGCCATGCCTTTCTAAACAGGAGGCAAAAAAGTGGCTAATAAGTACAGTGTAATTTTAGAAGCAAAATTAGATGAAAAAGCCAGTGAAAGATTAATAAATGATAATTTATTAAATATTGCAAAAAATGTAAAATTAGAATTAACTAGCGTTACGATAAGTCAAAGTGCAGTAGCTGGCATAAAAACGCAAATAGAAAATGCATTAAAAAATATTAATATCGGAGTAAATGCTAATTTATCTGGAACTACTGGTGGTGGAGGAACGAGTGGAGGTGGGGGCGGAAGAAGTTCTGGTCTAGGAATAAATCAATATGGAGGAATTGGAAGTGGCGCTTTTGGTCCAATTCCAGCTAGTAATATCGCATCAGGAAATTTTTTACAAAATAGAATATCAGAAATAACCAAATCTTCTATGGGTGGAACGATAGATGTTTCAACTATAAAAAATTCTCTGGGAGAAATTACTGCTGCTACTTTAAAATATAAAAATGCGACAGATTCTGCTGTTTCTGAAGTTTATAGATTAAATGTTGCTACTGGCGAATTGGAATTAAGTCAGAAAAAATTTAGCGATAGTGAAAATGCTAGATCTGCAAAACAAATAAATGACCAAGAAAAATTAGCCAATTCTCTTCAAAAAGTTAAATTACTCGAAGCAAACCTCAACAGAAGTCCTGCCTATGTAAAATCTGGCTTATTGCCTCAATCTCAAGAAATACAAAGAGTAATAGATTCTGTAAGAAAATACCAAACAATCATTCAAGATATTCAATCTAAGGGTGGTATTATAAGTCCAAGCGATAGAGCAAATTTGGCAAATGCACAAAGAGAGTTGAAAAATTCTACTGATCTTTTGAAACTTTATGAAAATGATTTGTCGAATGTGAATAAAAAAACTGCGGAACAAGCTTCTGCGGTAAAATCTTTAGCCAATGAATACAAGAGATTAGAAGAAGTTCAATCTCTGATATCGAACAGCAGATTAAAGCAGGCCGTTGGATCAACAGATCCCGAATCGAAACAAATTCAGGATTTACAATTGGCGGCTAGGAATTATAAAACTTTAGTTGATGAAATCAACGCCAAGGGAAATATAATTGGAGAAGATGATAAACTAAGAATAGCTCAAGCTAGAATTGAATTAGAAAAAACCGTATCCGCATTGAAACAAGAAGAGGTAGCATTAGGACAAATTGCTACTGCTCAACAAAAAAATAATCAACTAATACAGCAACATAACAAACAAGTAGATGAGCAGATTAAAGATGCTCAAAAATTAGCGGCATCAACCCAGTCCTTACTTGTAGGTAAATCAGGAGACAACAAACAGGTAAAAGATGCTGAAAAGGCAATTGTAGATTTAAAAAAAGCTATAAACGATCTTACAATAGCAAGAAAAGTAGGAA
>CAIUKU010000165.1 GCA_903899825.1 uncultured Bacteroidales bacterium
ACCCCATTTTTTACTGTACATCCATAAACTTATTTCTGATAGGTTGCTCCTCAGCAGAGCCTATTTCCTCTTCAGTTTATCGGCGCAATATAATATTATTTTTAGATAAAATCACCAACCATTTTTTGCCACATTACCTTTTTTTAGCAAATAAGACTAAAAAGGATATCCAATACCAAAATTAATTACAAAATCTCTTAAACCTGAGTTTACAATAACCCACTCCCGGTCTTTTGACTTAGACGGATTTTTCAATGGAATAGCTGCGTCAATACGAATAATTAAGAAAGAAAAATCTAAGCGTGCACCAAAACCTGCTCCAATAGCAATTTGGTTTAGAAATTTATCTGCCCTGATTTCGGCATCAGGAAAGAGCGCATTTGCTTTGTTAAGCCAAATATTACCTGCATCTACAAATAGTGCACCATGCAAAAGTTTATATATTTGAAATCGATTTTCGATGTTGAATTCTAACGAAATATCCCCAATGCGATCAAAATTTTCTGCTTTTGCATCAGCATAAGCACCAGGCCCAAGCGAACGCAACCTCCAGGCTCTGATATCATTAGCTCCTCCAGCTACAAAACTCTTTTCATAGGGCAATTGCCTGGAATTTCCATAAGGAAGACCGATTCCGGAAACCGTCCTTAAGACCAGATAGTTATTGAAATTGAAATAGATATATCTCTTTAATTCAATATCAAAACGAAGGTATTGAGAATAAATCAGATTAAATACTTCGTAATCTCCGTCTTTGTTTCGCGTATCGTCAAATGTTTTTTTTATAAGATATAAAAGCCCCCCTGCTGATTCAATATTGGCCCTGAAAAAAGTAAAATTTTTCTTTTTATTTGGGGACTGATCGTTATATATAAAACTATATTTAGAATTCAGAATAAAATGATCAGTGTATTGGTATTTCAATCTTTTGTCTGCAAAAGCATCAATGGTAGCTTTAAATGCAGAATCAGGATAGATTTTAACTGCATTTATTTCAATTGGATTAAAAATATGTTGAATGTAATGGGATTGTTTCCAGTCGTACCCAAAAGAAATATTGGTAATAGTTCTTTTAAAGTCAGGACGTTCCTGGAAATTGTAACCAGCACTTATAGTAGTTTTGGGTTTAAAATATTTAGGAAATCTTTCCTGAGAAATAGGCACCAGAAATTTGGGGATTTCAATACTGGTTTCAATCCCCGTTTCGAAAGTATTGAACAACGGAAGCTTAGATTTATCACTGGTGATACTTATTTTTTGATTTTCCAGAACACCTTTAAGCTTGATATTAAAAATCTCAGCACCTTTAAATATATTCTTGTTTTGAAAAAGAATATTTCCTGCAACACCAAAATAACCTGAAGAATTACTGCCTTCAAGCTCTGTTGATACAGAATTTGCTTTAGATTTTGCAAGCTCAATTTTACAATCCAACGAGCGTTCATCATTCTTTAAATCGGTACTATCTTCCTTCAATTCTTCAAAGCCTATATTGATAAATCTGAAATTTCTCAGATCAGCCAGCCTGTTATAGGTTTGCTCTACATCCATCAAATTAAAGTAATTGTTTGAATTGATAAAAATGGATTGTGAAAAAGTTTTTGGTTTAATCTTCATTTCATTATTGTGTACAAAATAATAATGATTTAATAATGTATTATCCTCAAATTGTGGAACATTCATCAACAAGGTGTCTTTACTGACAGTGTCAGAAAGTAAGGGATTATAATCAGGATATATAAAAATATTGCGAACTTTAAAGCGTTTATGATTCGTTGAAATCAAACTATCCGGATAAATTACAGATTTAACAACAGGACTTCTCACCAGCATGGTAACATTTAATTTGTTATTATTCAGCATACTGTCAACTTTATATACGATAAAGTCTTTTCTAAAAGCAAAATAACCCTGATTTTTTAAATTAATGACAATTCTTTCTCTTTCTTTTTCAAAACGATCAATATCATATATATCTCCAGTTTTCAGCAATGTATTATTGATAGTAGCAAGAATACTTGTTTTAATATTCTCGTCTTCAATAATATAATTAATTTCATTTATTTTATACGGTGTTGTTGCCGTGATTTTATATTCGACGATTGCTTTCTTTTTAATGGATAAATCAAGTTTTTTTTCAACTTTTGAATAAAAATAACCATGATTATCCAGGTACAATTCAATTTTCTTTAAAGTAGAATTGGTCAGTAAGGTATCTAATACTACCGGGGGTTCTCCTATTTTCATTAAGAACTTACTAAATCCTCTTGGGTTTTCCCTGCGGGCTAAATTATAAAATGCAAGTTTAAATTTTATACCTAGAAATTTTTTATTGGGTTGTTGTTTTATTAATCCCTGAATGATCTCATTACTTATAATATAATTGTTAGAAATGATTTTGTTTCTTTTTAAAAGATATTGATCTTCAGCTAATTTACGGGTTGAATTACAAGAAACCAAAACGGTAAGAAATAGAATAATAAAAATGAATTTTATAAAAAGAAATGCTCTTGCCACGTTATAATTAAGATTAAAGTACAAACCTAATAAAAATTTTCAGATTTTCAGCAAAAAAACAAATTTTTATTTGGAAGTATTAAAAAAATAAGTAATTTTGCAGTCCTAATTGGAAAAGGGAGTTTAGCTCAGTTGGTTTAGAGCACCTGCCTTACAAGCAGGGGGTCACTGGTTCGACCCCAGTAATTCCCACTACAAAATCAAAGGTTTCAGAAAATATAATTCTGAAACCTTTTTTATTTGCACAAGATATGCATAAAAATGCATATCAAAATGAGGGATCAAGCAATATTGTTGATGGAATCATTCTAAAATCGTTAATCGTTGTTCTAAAATCAAAAAATATCGAATAACGAATAACGAATCTCGAATTAAGAAGAAAAAAACAATATCTAAACATAAC
>CAIUKU010000166.1 GCA_903899825.1 uncultured Bacteroidales bacterium
AATTCAGAACTTTTTAAAAAAGGGGTTATGATCAGAGGGTTATTTTTTCTTTTCACATATTTCAAGCTGTAAATCATCTACATATACTGGTTTTTTTCCTCTAAGCCAAATATATGCTTTTAATTTATCTGATTTTTTCCTGACTTCAGGGGTTAAATAATCAAAACTGATTTTATTCCATTTATTTACTTCAAGTTTCATGTTTTCAGCATCATAAGCTTTATATTTATAAGCGTATTCATTATGACTGAACTGGACAATTATACTAAATGGGTTGCTTATAACATCAAAACAAGGGTAAATATAAGCAATCACTCTGATCCATGCATGATCTTTGTTTGTAATCTCATAATAAGGGGCTTCAATTGAAGGAGAATAGACTGTTAAACTGTCGAGTCGGAAGGAGTATTTCCCTGTATTAGCAAAAGATGAATCGGATTTTTCGGATTTTTCAAAATCCAGCTTATGAAGTGTTTTTGAGGAATATTCATTTTCGTTTAAAAAATGTTCACTCCCATCAAATGAACGATCTATCAGCAGGCGTTTTTTATCTTCTGCCGTTGTATACATTTTCCCAAATATGCTGAAATAATAATGCTTTGTCATTCTGTCTCCATCTATAATCCCAAAATGGAACTGACGGGTCTGGAATAGATTTAACATTAAACATAATAATAGTAAGAAAAACCCGCTATACTTTAAATATTTATTTTGTTCGCTTAACCAACTCAGAAAATAGCCCAATAGTATTGCCATTATTGGGTAAATCTGCACTAAGGATCGTTGGCTGAAGCTTTGTGCATACCACCAACATGACCAGCTTGAAACAATATAAAGGTTGAAAATAAAAAAAATCAATATTGCGTAAAATATTTTCTTATTCTTTTTGTAGAGGTTGATAAACCCCAAAATTGCAAAAATCATTAAAGGGGTATAAATTAGCCAGCCTTTTCTGAAACTAAATAACACTTCTGAAAAATATGGATTCAAAAATTCAAAGCCTTCACCGGCATTTCCTCCATAAGAATTAAATAAAAACTTACCGGTTTGAATTTTCCAATAAATAAATTGGAATGAACCTATTATTAATAAAATGATTATAAATAAAATAATTTGATATTTATGCTTAATATATAGCTTTAATTTTTCAAGAAAAGTAGTTTTATCTTTAATACCCCAAAGGAAAGGAATGAGTAAACATACTATTTCGGAAGGTCTGCTAAGAATACTGATACCACATATAAATGCAAGAAAAGCAGCATATTTTAACTTGTGAGATTTATGCCATAAAATAGTCAGCCACAAAATTAAAGAATATGTTGTAAATAGATAGTTCTGAGACATGGCATTTTGACCATACATTGTAATATGCACAATATAATTAGTCGAAAAAACTATCATTATCAATACAAATGCTGTTATTCTTTCAGTAAAAAAATTAAGCAATACTTTAGCCAATACAATAATTCCGATAATGGAATAAATAATACCTCCAGTGAAAACAGCGTATTGATATGGTAAAGAAAAGCCATCGGTTGGATAATGAAAAAGTATGGCTATAAAATGACCTGCGTAAAAGAATGGCAGGTAGAAGAAAGACAGACCCATCGAATATTTCATCACATAATTTCCTTCCGGCAATTTCATAACCTGATAAAAAGTAGCAGTATTATGGTACTTCTCTATAATTGATTGCATTAAAGCATCATTATGCAAGCCAAGATCGTTGTATATAAATTTTAAAGGGAGGTAAAGATAATAGCCAAAAACATCCCATGATAATATATTGCCAGGTTTAAAAATCCAATTATTGACGATAATAAAAATTACCAATAATAAGATAGTTGATTTTAATATTGGATTTTTCATAAGTATATGATTTTGATAAATTGATGGACCCTGAGACGTAATCTTAATATGACGAT
>CAIUKU010000167.1 GCA_903899825.1 uncultured Bacteroidales bacterium
AGCGAACTAAAAAATTATATTCATTACTACAACAATTACAGAATCAAAGCTAAACTAAAAGGACTAAGTCCGGTTAATTTCCGAACTCAGTCCATTTAAATTTTATTTATTAATCAGTCCAACTTTTTGGGGGCAGATCAAAAGGCGTCTTTTTTATTATCATTCGGTTTGGGAGATATTGATTGTACTAATTTGATTTTCGTTACTGAACAATGATCTGCTTGAATACTAAACTTTCAAAAACTGATTTATTTTTTTTCATTACAATAACTTAAAAATCTAAATTTAACTCAGAAAATCTACCGAATTTTAGCCCATTATTATTTCTAATTCACTGATAGATTTTGGTATAGGTTTTCCTAATACTCTATTTGCAGTTTCTGTTACCAGAATATCATCTTCAATTCTGATACCTCCAAAATCTTTGTATGCTTCCACTGCATCATAATTAATGAAATCCATAAACTTCTTTTCGGCTTTCCATTGGTCTATTAACGCAGGAATAAAATAGATACCCGGCTCAACAGTTAAAACAAAACCTGGTTGAAGCTTTCTACCTAATCGCAAAAATGCAGTACCAAAAATACTACTCCTTTTAATTTCTTCGTCGTATCCAACATAATTTTCACCCAATCCTTCCATATCATGCACATCCATACCCAACATATGGCCTAAACCGTGAGGATAAAACATGGCATGCGCTCCTTGTTGGATGGCATCATCTACATTACCTTTCATTAAACCCAAGTTTTTTAAGCCTTCTGCTATCACTTTTGCACTTAAAAAATGCATATCACGATATGGAATTGATGGTTTAATATTCTCAATTACTTTCATATTGGCTTCCAACACTATGCTGTAGATATCTTTTTGGCGCTGGTTAAATTTTCCGCCAACAGGCATTGTTCTTGTGATATCACTACAATAATTCATTTCTGTTTCACAACCGGCATCAGCTACCATCATTCTTCCAACTGCTAATTGATTGCCATGATAATGATTGTGCAGCGTTTGTCCATTAATGCTGAGAATAACCGGAAATGACACCGGTCCGCCTGCTGCCAATGCAATACCTTCCATGGCTCCGGAGATTTCTCTTTCATAAATTCCGGGTTTAGCCATTTTCATGGCAGTGGTATGCATTAAATAAGCGGTTTCAATTGCTTTTTCAATTTCAATGATTTCTATATCTGATTTTATGGATCGCTGTTTAATAATGGCTTTTACAAGATCTATAGAAATATAATTTTTTATGTTTGTGTACTTAACTCCCAATAAATCTGCAAGCAACATTGTGATTTCAGCCCTGTAAGGAGAAGTGAAATGTATTTTCCTTCCTTGTTTTATTGCTTCTGTTATCATTTCAAACAAAGAAAGAAGTGGTGCTGTATGTTCGATACCAACCTGCATACCTCTTTCTTTCATTGAAGGCTGAAAACCCATCCAGATGATGTCATCCATATCAACATCATTACCGAAAATATAGTCTTTATTGTTATCAACATCTATCACCCCGGCTATATCCGGCTGATTTAAACCGAAAAAATAAAGAAAATTGCTGTCTTGTCTGAATCCGTATGTATTTGCAGGATAATTAAATGCCACTTCTTTGTTGCCTAAAAACAGAATTAATCCAGATTTGATATCCTTCTTTAGTTGATTCCTTCTTTCGATGTATACATTTTTATTGAACATATTATTTATTTTTGATGGTTTATAATTCAATTCTTATTGGTTTCAAAATTAATAGATTTTTTTTATTTTTTCATTAAATTTTCAATTTCATCAATTTCCACAGGAATATTTTTCATCAAATTTATTGGACCGTCTTTGGTAATTAAAATATCATTTTCTATTCTGATTCCTATTTTTTCTTCCCTTATATAAATACCAGGTTCGCAACTTACTACCATTCCTTCCTCAAAAACGCTTTGTTTGCTTCCCACATCATGAACATCCAATCCAATAAAATGAGCTACTCCATGCATATAATAATTTTTAAACAATGGTGTTTCCGGATTTTGATTATTTACATCTTCCCTACTAAACAATCCGAGCAAAATAAGTTCATTTTCAATCAATTTATTTACTTCAGCATTTAAATTATCAATTGTATTTCCAATTGTAAACAATTCCATTGCTTTTTTCTGAACATTCAAAACTGCCTGATAACATGATTTTTGTCGTTCTGAAAATCGTCCGTTAACAGGAATAGTTCTGGTACAATCTGATGCATAATTACCAAATTCAGCACCAAAATCAATTAATAATAAGTCTCCATCTTTACAAATTACATCGTTTTCGGTGTAATGAAGAATACAAGCATTTAGGCCGGAAGCAACTATCGGGTGGTATGCATGTCCTCCGGATTTGTTAACTGTAAATTCATGAGATAATTCAGCCTCTATTTCATATTCATAAACATCAGGTTTAATAAATTTCAATATTCTATAAAATGCTTTAGAAGTAATGGCACAAGCCTCTTTGATAAGTTCAATTTCTTCTTTCTCTTTTATAAGTCTTAACTCACTGATGAATGGAGCTAAGCGATAATATTGATGCAATGGGAATTTTTCTTTAAGTTCCAATGCAAATCTATGGTTTCTATCCTTAAAATCAGGTATAAGTTTTATATATTCATTGCTGTTCAGATAAATATTTACAGAATAGAAAATTAATTCTTTAAGAATGACTTCAAAATCTTCAAGCCAAATAATCGTCTGAATACCTGACAATTTTCTTAACTCATCTTTATCAGGTTGATGTCCATACCAAATAAAATAAGCATCGTTAGGTTTTGTAGCAATTAATATTTCTCTGTAATTTTTATCGGGATGATTATTACATAAAGCTAATATTGTCTTTGTATGTTCAATTCCTGAAAGATAAAATAAATCAGAATGCTGTCTGAATTTAAAAAACTGATCTCCATTTCGGGGCATTTCATCATTTGAATGGACAATCGCCAAGGATTTTTCAGGTAGTAATGAAAAAAGTTTAGTCCTGTTTTTCTTAAAAAAAGAATTATTTATCTTATTATCAGCCATTTGTTATTTATAATTATTCTAAATTTCATAAAGGTATGTGAATACCTAAAAAAAATACTTACATTTGTTATCTATTACAAACTTACATAAAAAAATGTAAGTGATCAAT
>CAIUKU010000168.1 GCA_903899825.1 uncultured Bacteroidales bacterium
GAATAACTTTTTAGTTTACACACTTAATAAGATACTCCCAATTTGAGTGTAAAAAATTTTGGATGATTGCATCTTTGTATTTTGTTTTTATTTTTTTGAGATGAGTAACAGCCTCTTCTTTTGATAAAAAAGGACCAATCATTATTTTATAAAGCGGTTTCCCTTTATAACTCGTTTTTTGGATGTGGGCAATGTCTTTGTATTCTGTTAAAGCTTTTTTTGAAAGCAATAATTTTGCATTTTTTTTAAGTTTAAAACTAGCCAGTCGGATGTAATATTTTTGTAGGGTATCTATTGTATTTGATTCAGCAGCAACATCAGGAATTGGTTCCATTGTAATATTGCTGATAGATTGATTGATATATTGCTGTAAAAAAGAACTGTCAAGTAGTTGTATGCTAACTTTTGCAATTCCCTGACGGACGATGTCTATTTGCTTTGCTGCAATCAGAGAAATATCTATGAAATTCTTTCTGCGAAAACGATCGTTGATGCGAACAATTACTGATTTATTATTAAGTGGGTTTGTAACTTTTACTAAGGATTGTATTGGAAAGCTTCGGTGTGCAGCGGTGTATTTATTTGAATGAAAGCGTTCGCCGGAATATGTTTTTCTACCATCAAATTTTTTTGAATAATAGGTAGCTTTCGCATGATATACATGAGCTGTTTGCGCAAAAATATTGCTGGCACACAAGAAAAGCGAAAGATAGATTAAAAGTTTATGCATGCATTTCAGTGTTTATTCAACAAATATAAACAAATAAATTATTAAAAGCGGATAATAAATTTGGATTTTAGTACTTTTGCCTGAAATTAATGCAATAATTATGGATGCAATAGAGAATAACAACGAAACACAACCCGTTTCCAATCCACTTCATAAACGTCCGCAGATGCTGGCTGTTATATGTATATTGACATTTATCTGGAGCGGATACGGTGTGCTTTACAATTTTACTTATGCCTTGTTTTATGATACTTTCAAAGAATTATTTACTACAACAGAATTTCCTTCCGCATATAAAGAAATGAAAACTGCCTTGTTGCAGGTATTAGCTGCCGGTCGTATCTTTTTTGTTGCAGGCCTGGTACTTAGTTTTTTCTCTTTATTTGGAGCCATTAAAATGTGGAAATTGCAAAAAAAAGGATTTCACTTTTATACCATCTCACAAATCATTTTGTTAATGCTTCCCTTGATATTTATAAAAAGTGGTGGTTTTCAGAGCATAGATTTTTTAATCACTGCAATGTTTGTAACGATGTATGCTACTCATCTGAAGATAATGTCATAGTTACTATCCCCGTTGTCTTCTAAAATCTTCATTCGTTAATCGTTATTCTCAAATATTTTTTTAATATTAGAACAACGATTAATAATTTCTGGCTTTTTATATAAAACAGAAAAGGCTATCAGTTTCCTGATAACCTTTTCTAAAATATTTAATAAGAGGGATTATTCCCCTTTTACTTTTACACCGGTAATTTCCCAGGTTGCAGATTCCAGGGTTGAGCTTTTGTATTGAAATGCAAACCGTACATTGGGTTTTCCCAAAAAGGTTGCAGGGATGATTGCATCTCCACTTTTTACAAAGGTCCAGTTGGCTCCGGATGGATATGTTGGAATGATAACCTGTGTCCAGGTAGCCGTTGAAGGATCATTGCCAACAAGATCCTTGGATACCCAAAGGGTATGGTTGGTTTGAACATTGGCAACATCTCCTTTGTTTATGGCATGACTGAAAGAAATTTTAGCACTGGTTGTAATGGCACTTAAATTAATAGAGGGAGAAATCAACCAGTCTTCATTGTCGTTATTTACACTGTTTTGAAATCCGGTCATGGTAGCACCATATGAACTCCAGGCCCATGTTTGCGCACCGAGAACACTAAATGCCGTAAAACCTCCAAGACTTGCAGTAAAAGGTTCTGAGAAAATAACACTTGAGTTGTCAATAGGGAAACCATATACATCTTTAAGATCCCTAATGCAGAACTGCCAGCCGGTACCATATTTTGTTAATATGCCTCTTACGCTGCCATATCCATTCGGTAATTTATTATTTGCAAAATTAGCATAAGTACTTGAACGCAATTGAATGGTATAGGTATTCAATGAGTCAGTGAAATTTCTTGGTGTCATTCCTCCTAAAAGATAGAGTGGATCAGCATATATACTTCCTGCATCCGTAAATCCAACTTTGTTAAAAACAACCAGTGTATTGATATACCTGTCAGAAGTGGCTAAAGTAGCTGAAGTTATTTCAACAGGTGTTGGAACTGCTCCGGGGAATTTATCTCTGAAAACATGGGCATCTACCAGAATTTCAGGAATGGTTACTATACCGGTTCCTCCTTTGTATCCTATTGAATGAGTACCGTTTACATAGCTAAAATACAAGCCTTTGCATTTGATGTAAATGGTTTGTCCAAGAGGGTAATCATTGTACAAACTATATCTTTCCATTTTGATATCAAAACCACCGGTAGTATCCTGGAAAACGATATCTTTATAGTAATTTCCGGATTCGTCAGTAGCAACCACAATTCCTTTTATATACCAGTTCGAATCAATAACGACAGCACCTGCACCTACAAAAGCTTTCATCTGAGCAATTGTTTTCAAGGTTGCACCTGCAGGAACAGAAAAATGAGGTTCGTCAAATGGTGGTTTGTCAATATCTTTCTTGCAACTGCCTAAGCTTATAATAGCCATTAGCATGAATAATCCGATTATTTTTGTTATAGATTTTTTCATTTTGTTTATATTTAATTTTGTTTGTTTTCTGTTTATTTATGTTTTATTAAAATCTAACGCCAAGATTTAAGAAAAATGTTCTACCCAATCCATAATAATATTTGGGAGGGAATTTATTAATATCTTTGGTGTCAAAATCAAAACGCATTTGTTCGTATCCACCGGTGATAAGAGAAGTATTATCCAGAACATTTGTAATGCTTAGATTCAGATTAATGTATATTTTTTTAACCTGCCATGATTTGCCAACAGAAGCATCTAATGTGACTCCATCATCCAGTTTAATCTGGTCGAGTATAGAAGGAATTCTCGGGTCATTAGGATTTGCATAAGGGACAGCATTAACAGTACGTCTTTCAGGATTAAAATCAAGATAATTAGATCCGAAATAGTTTAAATTTGCATTAAAGAACCAATAATTGGGATGACGATAACTTACACCCAGGGATCCTGCTGTTTGAGGACTTCCGTTGATATAAAAGTTTTTCATATAAACAGTTTCTGTTAAACTGGGTTGAGATCCGTTGTCATAGGAAATATTAGCAATAGGGTTGCTATTATAACGATAATTGCCTAATGCAGCAACAGCAGTAAGTGAAACGGTAGAACTTGCTTTTACCTCAGCACCGATTTCTAAACCCTGATGCACTTTGTCAATACCTGTCATAACATAGTTAACAAAAGTAGCCAGGTCATCGTTGTAGAAACTGCTGATTTCATTCTGATCCCATATCATGGTATGATATGCTGTTACACGTGCTTTAAGGAAAGGTGTGCGTAAAATATAGCTAATATCACCGGTAAAAACATTATCACTTACCATATTATTGGTAACTGTATTTCTGGTTCTTGGCGAAACAAAAGAATTATAAACAGAAGGTGGGCGTGTCATTACCTGTGAATTAACCGTAATAATATTACGTCCGTTTATTTTATAAGTTATACCTGCTTTGATGCCACCATCCAGAAAATTATATTTTTGAGAATCCCCGAAAGAATTATCAGGATAATACCCGTTTCTCATATTACCGTGTCTCCACATAGAAGTAGCATTTAAATTAGCTGCTGCAAAATAATCAATTTTGTCACTGCTAACTTCTACCTGTCCCCATACCAATCCGCTGTTGGTATAAATATCATAATCATAACCAAATACATCTCCTACTTTTACTACCCGGTTAGGATTATTAAGGTCGGTTTGGTTTTTAATGGTATCACCACTAAAATCACGTGCAGCAAAATTATCTATATCTACCCAGTAATTACCACCTAACAAATCATCAATGGTTTTGAAATGGTGACCTTTGTATTTACGAAATTCAAGACCACCGTCAAATTTTACATTACTGCTCAGTTCTTTGTTTAATAAAATGTTTAAACTTAACTGTTGCTGGTCATTGCGTCTGTCTTCGATGATATAGCTGGATTGTTTGCCGGCCAGATTATTTCTGTAATTGATCTGGTATAGATTATCCCAGTCTATCTGCGATGTTTTTGGATCTGTTTGCCATGCCAGTGTCGTTAGATTAATAACGTTTTGGTCAGGAATATGGTTAGAAATAAAATATTCATAACTTGGCAGTTTTCGGTAATAATCAGGACGAGGATCGGCTGAGTTATACCAGTTGATAGCCGTTGCTCCGTTATATCCGAAAGTATAGGCTAAAGAAGTAGTTATTTTGGTTTTTTTATCAATGTTCCAATAATGAGATAAAATCATCATGGGTTCGTGGAAGTTCTTCACTTTTGAATTCCTGACTTCACCTAATACCAATTCACCGTTTACAATTTTGTTATTCTGATAGCCCCAGTTAGGATTGTAATAATTGCTTCCTGTTAAGTCGTAAGCTTCCTGTGTAGAACCACCCTGCTGTCCTCTTTTGGTAGGAGATGCATACATTGTAAACCCAATACTATGGTTATCATTGATTTTCTTTTCAGCTGATAAAAAGTAAGCCCATGCATCATAAAATACACCTTTTACATATCCACCTTCACCCCAACGACGCGAACCGCTGACCGTAAAAGCCCAGTTGTTTTTCATCAATCCGGTAGAGTATGTAAACATTGCACGATTGGTGTATGTTTTGTCGGACATTGAATACGTAAATTTTGTTTGTTTACGTTGCATGGATGCACGGGTAATTATATTGGTAGAACCCCCCAATGAACCGAATGAAAAACGTGAAGCATTGATGCCATTTACTGATTCCTTGTTTCGGGTAGCATCGTTCAATCCTCCCCATTCCGACCAGCTTGCTCTTCCGTTTTCAGCGTCATTTACGTTGATACCATTCATATAGATAGCAACGTTTTCTCCATCATAACCGCGTACCCTGAAATACATGGCGCCTAATGTGTAACTGGCGGTCGAGGTGAAAATATCACCCGATGAATGTAGCAATCCGGAAACGTTTTGTCCTTTGCCTTCATCTTCAGTACTTAAATCTGCAAGATTAATTTCGCTGATTCCTTTTCTTTCGTTTTCAGCAGTAGTTTTGGATGAGAGTTCTGTTTTAATTTTAACCGGAGTAGCAGAAACGGTTACTGTAGTTTCATAATTCTCAAACCCAATGGCAATAATCGAAACAGTTTGTTCTCCATATTTGAGACCTCCTATTTCATAATTACCATTTACATCAGAAACCACCTGTTGAGTTCCAACACGTACAATTGCTTCTGGTATTGCTTTCCCGGTAACCTGATCGGTGACAGTGCCGGTAATTTTACCCTGCTGTGCCATCAACCCAACTCCCATAAAAAGAAAGAGTAGCATGGATGTAATTTGTTTCATTTTTTAAAAATATTAGTGAATATAAATTTATTCGGACATAAAAACTTTGCAAAGTAAATAAATATTTCGATGTTGAAAAGACTTTTGCAAAAGCTTATAAGATAATTAACAGCTGCAATTCTATAAATATATGATTGTTAGAAGATTTAAATTTTTCTGTTTTTATTACTTAAATATAATATTGAAATAAAAAATATTTAACAGAAAAATAACTGTTTTTAAAAAGTGCATTTTTTCAGGTTGTAACCCGCCTAAAACTGCTGTTATTGCTCAAAGAATTAAAAAATATAAAAATCAGATTGTAATCTCTTCCTTTATTTGTGAACTTTCTTAATAAATTCTTCTACTTCTTTTACGCCTCCCTGATAAATCAAATAACCATTATAAGGCTCGCGAGGTGTAATTTCATCATTAACAGGCGTAAGCATCATTTCACGAACTTTTTCCGGATCGTTAGTTTGGCCAAGTACCCAGCCTAATTTAATATAAGCAGTTTCAGGAAGCATATTCATTGCAGGGATTACGCCTTTTGCCATTAAATCTCTACCGGTATCATACACAAACATGTGAGCATAGCCCCATAAGGTTTGCACACACATAAACATATGGACACCTTTTGCAGTAGCTCTTTCGATAGCAGGATACAATGGTTTGTTTACATGACCTAAACCGGTACCTGCAATAATAATTCCTTTGTATCCGTTTTCAACCAAAGAATCAATAATATCAGGTTGCATATTAGGATAATAATAGATGATGGCAACTTTTTCTTCAAAAAATGGAAGTATAGTTACATTTCGGTCTTTGCGCCTGTGATTGTATTCAGGTTTGATGGGTACAACTCCTTTGCGGGTAACACTGGCCAATGGTACATCGCCTATAGTTCTGAAAGTGGAACGATAAGAGGAATGCATTTTACGTACACGGGTTCCTCTGTGCAGCAATCCATATTCGTCAGAAGTAGGACCAAACATACAAACCATCACTTCTGCAATGTCTCCGTGACCTGCTGCAGTTGTAGCATGCATCAGGTTTAAAGCAGCATCGGAGCTCGGACGGTCAGAAGAGCGTTGAGAACCTACCAAAACAATAGGGACTGGCGGATTCTGCACCATAAATGTCAAAGCAGCAGCCGTGTGACTAAGGGTATCAGTGCCATGTCCGATAATGATACCATCTATACCATTTTCAATTTCTTTGCCGATAGCAATGGCAAGTTTTTTATATTGTTCAGGGCCCATATTTTCGCTGAATACTGCAAAAACTTTTTCGGTGGTCAGGTTGCATATATCTGCCAGTTCCGGAACAGCTCCATACAATTCACCCGGAGAAAAGGCAGGAATAACAGCACCGGTTCGATAATCCAACCTAGAAGCTATTGTTCCACCGGTACCTATTAATTTTACTTTAGGGAAACCATCGGTGTAAGGAAATTCTTTTTCAGGAATTTTGTAATTGGCTTTTTTATAACCGGTTTCAATCATTTCGGTAATATTGGCAATGTCAACACCAATATTATAACCTGTTATTATTTTCATTACAATATGCTGATCATCATCATTTTCGGATCGGGGTAAGATAGTTCCCTGAAAAATACCTCTGGTAGTATTTACATTGGCTTGTCCCCATACGCGGACATTGAATTTTTTTAATACTTCTAAGGCTGCACCCTTATAACCCTGAAAAAAATCTTCACTCATCACTATCGATTTAATTAGATGTAAAATTTGTTTTTTTTTGAATAAAATTCAATGCACAAAAGTAGCGAAAAAATCAATATTCTTTAGCAACTAATTGATTATTCTTAATAAATTGTACAACATCCTGATTTGAATAAAATAAGTGCTGAAAACAGATAAAAGGGAAAAGATATTAGCCATTATTAAGACTCAACATAATTAATAGAAAGATGCTAAAATTTCATGAAGAGAACTTCATGGATTGGTCAATGCACATAATATCTATAATAGAACAATTCAAAACTATATTTTTTATTGATTAATTTTTTGTTCTTAAAATCATTGAAACATTAGCTGCTGAATGATTTTACTTTATAAACTTTATAAACTTTACGAACTTTATGAACTTTATGAACTCACTATTCTTTTGAAGTAAAAAAATTAGGTTTAAAGCTTAACATCAAATAAGCAAACTGTGCAAATTTACTTTCTCTTTTATTAATTTTATGAAGATATTCCATGGTTTCACCCGGAAGCATGGTACAATACCCTACACTAAGATTTACAATTTTGTTAACTTTGTAGGTATAAATAAGATCTATTTCTGAACCCAGATATTTATCAACACTTATAATACTGATATTCGTTTTCATAGGATCCTGTACAGATGATTTATCAAGGTTAAACAAATGATAAGTTGCTTCTATTGAATGTTTTTCGTTGAAATCAAAATTAGCTCTGAAATAGATATCATTTACTCCGGCTCCTTTGGTAAAATCAGCAGCATTTCCCGAAAAATAATCCATATATCCTAAGAAAGCATGCCCGCTACCATAGAGTCTATCGAATGTTGAGGAATTGGTTTTAGTTTTGACAGTGTCTTTATAATCGGTCCCGGAATAATGATCATAAGCTGCAGTTAGTTCTAAGTTTTTTAAAATTCTATAACTTAATTTGGCTGAATAAAAATTAGCCTTCACTGTTCTTCCATCAGCAAGTTTTCCACCCTGATAATAAAAAACACCTCCAGCTTTAAATTTTCCGCTTTTAAAATTAATATTAGGCCCGATTGTAAATCTTGAATATAATTTATTAAGATTCAATGGTTTTTGATTAACATCCATTACCGACATCAGAGAAACATCCAGTTTATCATTTACAAATGTTTTATTTAACCAGAGATAAGCTAAATATTTATAGTTTTTTACGGTATAATCAGTAAGGTAATTAGTAAACCCGGCATTATTATTCATTGCCAAACCCAAATCTGCTTTTTGGCGTTTAGCTTTATTATCATATTGAAAAACAGCTATATCATGAACTACACCATGTTCTGTCCAATTGGAGACGGTAAATAATCTTTCATCATCATATTTAATTTGCTGGCGACCAATTTTTATGGAAATTTTATCTGTAAAATTGTATTTAGCCCAGGCTTCAAATATTCCTAAATTGTTATTGTTTGCCGAATAGGCATCTTGTCCCCAATTCCTTACATCCTGAACCGAAAACCCAAACGACATATTATCTTTCTTATAGTCAAACAATAAACGACTTCGCTGTATGACGATACCATATGGATATTGAGACTTATTTAATAACTGTTTATACCCTTCCGAAAACATGGTTTTCGTGCGAAATTCTCCGTTAACAGTAAATTGTGCTGTGGCCGAAAAAACAGAAGATAACAAAAGGATTAAAAATAATAATTTATTTAAATATCTCATACCGCTTAAATTATAGATTATTAATACTGCAAAAGTAAATAATAAATATGTAGTTGAAAAAGAAAACAACAGTTTTAATTTTTTTATATTTAGCTGTAATTCAAAGTCATAAAATATTTTTTAAAAAATATATCCAAAATGAAGATTTTTCAGAATAAAAAAATTATTTTTACCTAATATTTTAAGAAGCTTATATGGAAATTAAAATTTATTTAGAACCGCTGGATTTTAAAAATGAAGATATTGAATATCATGATTTACGTGAACGATTTGGGCATATTATACCTGCATTTACCGATGAAGAAAACTTCCCTGAATTGGAAGGGATTGATATTGCTATATTGGGTGTAAAAGAAGACCGAAAATCAGTAAATAATTTTGGCAGTTCCAATGCACCCGACGAGATTCGCAAAAAATTCTATCAGTTATTTCCTTCTTCTGCCAGGAACAAAATTGTGGATATTGGAAATATTAAAAAAGGTCATTCAGTTGAGGATACTTATTTTGCTTTAAGCGAAGTAGTTGCTTTCCTTATCAAAAAAGAAATTATTCCCGTTATCATTGGTGGAAGCCAGGATTTGAGCTTTGCCAATTACAGGGCTTACGAAAAACTAGGACAGATTATTAATATTTTTACCGTTGACAATACATTTGATCTGGGTGATGCGGAAGAAGATATAGATGCACAGGCATTTTTGAGTAAAATCATTTTACATCAACCCAATTTTTTATTCAATTATACCAATATTGGTTATCAGACCTATTTTGTGGATCAGGAGGCTATTGATTTAATGGAGAAATTGTATTTTGATGCTTACCGTTTGGGTGTTATCAGAAAAGACATTGAGCAGGTTGAGCCTTTGGTACGTAATGCAGATATGATCAGTATTGATATTTCTGCAATCCGTCAGGCAGATGCCCCTGGTAATGCAAATGCAACACCCAATGGATTTAACGGAGAAGAAGTATGCCAGATTGCCCGTTATGCAGGTATGAGTGATAAATTAACCTCTATCGGTTTTTATGAATGCAATCCCGTATTCGACAACAACGGACAAACTTCTCATTTAATAGCCCAGATGATATGGTATTTTATCGATGGTTTTTACAATCGGAAACACGATTATCCCTATAAAGACAAAGAAAACTACAAGAAATATTATGTTTCTATCAAAGAAAATACCCATGAAATAATTTTTTATAAGAGCAAAAAAAGTGACAGATGGTGGATGGAAGTGCCTTGTCCCATTGATGTTAAAATTAAATACGAGCGGCATTATCTGGTACCATGTTCCTACAATGATTATCAAACAGCTTTGGCAGATGAAGTGCCGGATCGTTGGTGGCAGGTTTATAAAAAACTGATATAATATATTATTTGTATTTAATTTAATCCTCTTATTACTAAAAAAGGCTGGTATTTTTAATGCCAGCCTTTTTTATAA
>CAIUKU010000169.1 GCA_903899825.1 uncultured Bacteroidales bacterium
GTGGCTATAATTTAGTTTCTTATTGTATTCAACCCTTGATTGGCATTACTTACTGTGTGAGCATTGCCGTGACTGAACTTTTTAGGGAAAAATGACTTCATTTTAAAATGAAATCCATAAACTAAACCAAAAAATTAAAATGGATTTATAGTATAAAATATTGACATTTCGGCAAAACCACCTTGCCAGATAGTATATGCCGGATAAATACCCAGATTGACTCTGTATCCCCAGTAACCTAATCTGTTTGTTTCTTTTGCTTTATCTTCCCATTTTACTTTTTTACTAATGGATGGATTATTCCCTTCGAAACCAATTCTGAAACCCATTGAACTCAATGAATATCCACTTTTTTCAAAATCAATTTCGTGTGATTTTAACTCAGTCCCTACTTCTTTACCATAAACTACAGCTGTTGGATCTGATGCAAAATATTGAATAGAACCATAATCAGGTTTGCCAAATATTAAATCAACTGAAAAATTAAACATTCCTGTACTCATACGTTTTCCATAATTATCAATTTCCAATACCTGATTATAAATTCTTTCGCTTGAAAATCCGATATAAAACAAATTCGATTTATAAGCAGTATTTAATACATAGTCATCATCTTTTGAATATTTATCAGTATTTAAATAGGTTGCTCCTTCATGGTCTTTTAATACAAGATAATCTACGTCGGGATAGACTACACCATTCTGATTAAATTCAACACCATCTTTGGTGTAAATGCTAAAATCGCTTATAGCCATTGATTTACTTTTAAATTTTACCATTTGATTAAGTCCTATAATTCCTGCTCTAAGTCGTCTTACTCTTCTTGTTTTTGCTTCAACAATTATAACATTGTTTATGATAATATTACCAGTTTGAGTAGAATGTAAGCTATAAGCAATCTTCTGGTTTCTCACTTTATCACTAAAATTAATTCCGACTCCAAATTCATATGCTGTATATTTATTATTGCTTACTTCAGGTTTTACATTGTCATCACTGGGATGAGTATAAACATCACCTCCTAGCAAATTAGATACTTTGAACAAAGATATCGGATAATCAGTACTAAACCTGCCTCTTATATCAAACATATCAGTAAGCTGATAACTTATACCTATTCCGGCTCTTAATGTAACATAGTTAGTAGCATCAAAATTAAGCTGAAATGGGTTAATTTCGATACTTAATTTTCTGCTTGCATAAGGATCATCGTATAATACATTATACCTGATGGTGTCTTTTTGCGAATACCCTTTTATTATACTAAGAATCAGCAATGCTAAAATGTAAATTTTTTTCATACGTAGGAGTTTTTTATTGAATAATAATATGTATTTATCTTTAAAATGAGTTCTATTTATTTCAAATTTCGAATTTTTACAGCAAAAAAATAATATCCTGATTTGATGAGCGGATATTTTATTTAAAAGCTTATCAAAATCCGTTATTTTATACTGGTTTTGTTTTTAAAGCCCAACTAATTTTTTATAATTCAATAGTCTTATAGTAGATTGTCTCTTGCTTGCTTCAATGTATTTAAGAAGTAAAAATATATAAAATATTGATATA
>CAIUKU010000170.1 GCA_903899825.1 uncultured Bacteroidales bacterium
ATGGAATATATATTGGCAGTTATTGCTTTAATACTTGGATTTGTAATTGGGTATGTCATTTCTTTGCAAAAATCCAATAAAAAAAATGCACAATTTAATCTTCAGATTTCTGAAACTGAAAAACAATTAATGGTAGTAAGAACAGAAAAAGACATGCTCTCTCAAAACATGCAAAATACTATAGCTTATATTGAAAAAGAGAAAGAAACTACAAAAATATTATTAACTGAAGAACAGCAAAAGTCAGATTTATTAGGCAATCGACTTACAAAAGCAGAAACTGAATACCGCAATTTACTTGAAAAACTCAATACTCAAAAAGCTGAATTAGAAGAAATCCAAAAGAAATTTACAACTGAATTTGAAAACATAGCCCATAAAATACTCAAACAAAATTCACAGGAATTTACCACAACCAATCAAAAAAATATTTCAGATATTCTCAATCCATTGAAGGAAAAAATTCAATCTTTTGAGCAGAAAGTACAGGAAACACATGTACAGGGTGTCAGGGATAATACAAGTCTGAGAGAGGAAGTGAAAAAACTCTATGAATTAAACAGTAAAATTAGCGAAGAAGCAAATAATTTAACCAAGGCCTTAAAAGGAGATAATAAGAAACAAGGGAATTGGGGCGAAATGGTGTTGGAAAGGATATTAGAACGTTCCGGACTTATCAAGGGAGAAGAGTATGAAACACAATTTACTGCCCGTAATGATCACAATGAAATATTACGTCCGGACGTTGTAATTAAACTACCTGATAATAAGCATATAATTATTGATTCCAAGGTATCTTTAATAGCTTATGAACAATATATAAATGCAGAAGTTTCTGAAGAAAAAGAAAAATTCAGCAAACTGCATATTGAATCATTAAAAAGCCATGTTAAAGGTCTGAGTGATAAAAGTTATGCTTCATCTGAAACTTTCAATTCACCGGATTTTGTATTGATGTTTTTACCAATAGAGTCTTCCTTTAGCATTGCCATTCAGCAAGATGTTGAACTTTTTAATTTTGCCTGGGACAGAAGAGTTGTTATTGTGAGTCCTTCTACTTTGCTTGCTACATTAAAAACAATTGAATCGATCTGGAAAAGAGAAAAACAAACTCAAAATGCCATAGAAATTGCAACAGAAGGCGGAAAACTTTATGATAAATTTGCAAGCCTTGTGGATGATTTAAAAAGATTGGGCAATCAGTTAGAAACTGTTCAAAAAACCTATAAAGAAGCTAACAACAAACTTTATGAAGGTAAGGGTCACTTAATTGGCAGAGTTGAGAAATTAAGACAATTGGGTGCTAAAAACACTAAAAGTATTGCTGAAATTTCATTAAAACAAATGGAACTCCTGACAGATGAACTCAATGAGGAATAGTTTCTATATTTTTAGGCTATATTTCAAATTTTATTCAATTTATTTGTTAAATGAATATCTCATTACCAAATAACCAATAACTTAATAACCATTAACCAAAAACAAATGAGCACTGACAATTTTTTATACGGCATACGACCGGTGATTGAAGCCATCAAATCAGGAAAAGAAATAGATAAAATATTTATCCAGAATGGTTTGCGTGGTGAAATTTTTCTTGAACTTATGGACGAAATTAAGTCAAATAACATTCCTTTTCAATATGTTCCTTTAGAAAAATTGAATAAGTTAACCATGAAGAACCATCAGGGAGTTGCTTGTTTTACTTCTGTGGTTTCATATACACTTATTGAGAATTTAATTCCAATGATTTGGGAACAAGGTAAAACTCCTCTTATTCTGATACTTGACAGGATTACAGATGTGAGAAATTTTGGAGCCATAGCACGTACTGCTGAATGTGCAGGTGTTGATGCAATTATAGTTCCATCCAAGGGTGGTGCTCAGATCAACTCGGATGCTTTAAAAACTTCTGCCGGAGCATTACATATCATACCTGTCTGCAGAAGCGAGAACCTTAAATTAACAATTGACTTTTTAAGAAAAAGTGGATTGCAAATCATTGCAGCTTCCGAAAAAGGTGGTGACTATCATTTTAAAGTTGATTATACTGCACCAACTGCAATCATAATGGGTTCGGAAGAAGATGGTGTTTCTCCTGAATATTTAAGGCTAACTGATAATATTGTTAAAATACCAATTTTAGGAGAAATTGCTTCTTTAAATGTCTCAGTTGCATGTGGTATTATTCTTTATGA
>CAIUKU010000171.1 GCA_903899825.1 uncultured Bacteroidales bacterium
AACTTTTAACTTTTTAACTTTATAAACTGAACATATCAATATCTGCTTTCTCTTTTCTTGAATAAACCCATTAAAGGTTTCACATAATCCTGATTTGTATTGATTTTAACTTCGTCTGTACCTGATTTTACAAAAATATCATTCAATGATTTTTCATGTTGTCTCCACCAAATCTGATAGTTTTTACGAATCTGAACATCTGACGAATCTATCCAAAGTGTTTTCCCATTTTCTGTATTTCTTATTTTAACAATTCCAATATCAGGAAATTGAGATTCCAACGCATCATAAATTCTGATGGCAACTAAATCATGTTTTTTTGAACTTATTTTAATTGCATCTTCAAATCCATCATCCATAAAATCACTAATTAAGAATGCAGTACATTTTTTTTTAGTAATATTTGTAAAATAGCGCAATGCTTCTGCAATGTTTGTTTCCTGATGAGATGGTGTGAAATTAATCAACTCACGTATAATCCGTAGAATATGAGAACTTCCTTTTTTGGGGGGAATAAATTTTTCAACTTTATCGGAAAAGAAAATAACACCAACTTTGTCATTATTTTGAATGGCCGAAAAAGAAAGTACTGCTGCAATTTCAGTTATAAGATCTTCTTTAAACTGTTTCTGAGTTCCGAATTTATTCGATCCGCTAACGTCAATTAGTAACATTACTGTAAGTTCACGTTCCTCTTCAAATATTTTTACATAGGGATGGTTCAATCGAGCAGTTACATTCCAATCAATCGAGCGCACATCATCACCATACTGATATTCACGTACTTCGCTGAATGTCATTCCTTTCCCTTTAAAAGCACTATGATAATGCCCTGAAAAGATGTGATTGGTCAATCCCCGGGATTTGATTTCTATTTTTCTGACTTTTTTGAGTAGCTCGCTCGTTTCCAATTTGGTAATTAGTTATTGAGTTATTGGTTATTAAGTTATTAGGGTAAAGTTTTTGCCTTTTCATAATTAGTAGTTAATAATTATGAACTATTAATTATGAATTGTTATTTAAGGTACTTCAACTGTATTTAAAATTTCGTTGATTATTTCTTCGGTAGTAATGTTTTCGGCTTCAGCTTCATAAGTTAAACCGATTCTATGACGTAGCACATCATGACAAATGGCTCTCACATCTTCAGGTATTACATAACCTCTCCGTTTAATAAAAGCATAAGCTTTGGAAGCAAGCGCTAAATTGATACTTGCGCGAGGAGAAGCACCATAACTAATTAAACCTTTGAATTTATCTAATTTATAATCAGAAGGATAACGGGTTGCAAATACGATATCACTAATATAATTTTCTATTTTTTCATCGAGATAGACTTCTCTGCATACAGCCCTGGCTTTAATTATATCTTCTGGTTTTAAAACAGCTGTTGTTTTAGGAAAATCATTGCTCATATTCTGACGCATGATTAATTTTTCTTCTTCCTTTTTAGGATAAGAAATCACGACTTTTAACATAAAACGGTCAACCTGAGCTTCAGGAAGAGGGTAGGTACCTTCCTGCTCAATTGGATTTTGTGTAGCCATTACTAAAAATGGTTCTTCCAGCTTATAAGTTTGATCTCCAATAGTAACCTGACGTTCCTGCATTGCTTCCAACAAAGCACTTTGAACTTTTGCAGGAGCACGGTTAATTTCATCAGCTAAAATAAAATTAGAAAAAATCGGACCTTTTCTTACAATAAATTCTTCTTTCTTTTGGCTATAAATTAATGTACCTGTCAAATCGGCAGGCAATAAATCAGGTGTAAACTGTATTCTGCTAAATTTAGCATGAATTGCATTGGCAAGAGAATTTATGGCAAGCGTTTTGGCTAATCCAGGAACACCCTCTAATAATATGTGCCCATTTGATAACAATCCAATCAATAAACGTTCAACCATGTGTTTTTGTCCAATAATTACTTTCTTCATTTCCATCGAAAGTAAGTCAACAAAAGCACTTTCTCTTTGAATGCGTTCGTTCAATTCATTAATGTCAATTGTTTGTGTCATAGTTTTAGATTTTGTAAAGCAAAATTAATTGAATACCCTTTTGTTGCTATCTTTTCTTAGTTAAAAAATGTTAAGTCGTTTGTTAAGATTTCATAACCAAAATAAAGATATTTTTGTTTTTTTGATTGACTTTAAAAAGAAAATCCAAAGAATTTAAATGACAATACTTTGGATAATGATATCTTTTGGATGCTTACTGTCTATTATTGCATTGATTTTTTATTCTTTAAATAGGTAATGAATTCTTTGGTTGTCATTCCTAAAATCATCAATAATAGAATTAATGAACTTATAAATCCAATTTTTTCACCTGTAATATAGGCATTTGGCTCAAATTTAAATTCAATTTTGTGATTACCCTGTGGTATTTTCATGGCTCTTAAAACATAATTTACTCTTATATAGGGAAGTTGCTTACCATCTATATATGCATTCCAGCCATTGTTATAATATATTTCAGAAAAAACTGCCAATTCCTCTTTATTGGTTTTGGATAAATAAGTTAAATGATTGGGTAAATAGTTTGAAAGAGAAATATTTGAAGTAGTATCTTTACTGAATTTTAAATCCTTTACATACTCATAAAACCTTTTATCAACAATTGCAGTTGATGCAGGTTCAAAATTTGATAAAGCATTGATTTCAGCGTCAGGGTTTTCAACTATTTTATAATTTTCAACAAACCAGACATTGCCTAAGGCAGAAACATTTCGTTGTGCCTGAGGTTGTTTCAATTCACCTTTTCGTATAAAATATTTTGTATTCAGCATATTTAATACTTTAGTGTTTACTTTATTTTCTCTGATGTTAATATGCATTTTGTATAATTCCTGATAACGGCGAAGCTTTGATTTACTATAACCTCCGATTGATTTATGAAAATATGAGGTTCTTGCATCAGTAAATGGATTGACTGTTGCATTGAATACTCTGTAATTAGGGTCTTTATCTTCCAGTATTAACAGATCTGCTTCAGAAGCATGATAAATTTTTTCAGAATTTCTTTTATTTGTAAAATTATCATTGTTGAAATATCTTTTGTTTACAGTCCACATATCTAATACAATTAAAAAGAAAAGTGCAGCAATGATGTATTCCTTTTTTATTTTATTTTCAATATAAGCCCATATCAGTGAGGCTGCAAGAAGAATAAAAATAAATGAACGCCATGCATCCAGATTTAACATGGATTTTCTGTCGCTTATTATAGCATTCATTAGCCATTCAGGATAAGGTAATTGCGCGTCGTTCAAACTTCTGAAGCTATAAAACATACCAGCTGTTAGTGCAAAAAAGACTGCAATTCCACCACTTATATAGAAAGCAATTTTCCCATATTTAAATACAAGTTTTTTTTCAACTTTATTTGTAAATATCTGATTTAAAGTAAGAATTCCTAATAAAGGAATACAGAACTCGGCAATAACTAAAATAGAAAAATCAACCTTAAATTTTCCATACATAGGGAAATATTCGTAAAAAAACGCTGTTAGTGGAATAAAATGCTTACCCCAGGAAAGCATAACTGACAATATAGTTGCTATAAATAACACCCATTTTAAAGGCGTTTTTACAATAAATAGCCCCATTATAAACAGGAAAATAAAGATTGCACCAGCATAAACCGGACCCGTACTAAACGTTTGAGTACCCCAGTACAAAGGCATTTGGTAAGTAATTTCTTTAATATCCGGTACCTTGTTTTGTTTTAAAATAGCATACACTTCTGAAGTTTCGTCTGATCTTCTAATAGAGGATCCTCCTTTAAAATCAGGTATCAGTAATGTAAATGATTCATCTATACCATAACTTAATAATTTTTCGAAATCATCGTCTTGTGATGTTTCTTTCGTTTTTGAATTTGAAGAAAGTTCAGATTTACTGCTGATATTAACTTTTGAATATTCATGATTTGTCCACAATTGTGTGCAATTGCTCCCAATAGCTATAATTATTGCAATTAGTAATACAGCAAATGCTTTATAAAATGAACTTAGTTGTTTTTTCTTTATTTTTTGATATAATTCAATTAAAAAATAGATAAATAAAAATATCATTAAGTAATAGGTAATTTGTGGGAAGTTTGCTTTTACCAATAGTGTTAAAAATAATGTAGTTAGTATAGCACCCCAGCCATATTTCCCTTTCATTGTGAGAATTATTCCGGCAAAAACAGGAGCAATATAGCCAATTGCAGCAGCTTTACTGTAAATACCGGTTTCAATAATAATAAAAAAATAAGATGAAAACCCAAAAGCAACTGCACCTAATATACTAAGCCATGGGTCAATACCAATCACCAGTAGTAATATGAAAAAGCCAATAAAATATGCAAATATCAAATTTGCAGGCTTTGGCAAAGAAAATAAATGCATAATATTGTCAAAAAACGAAACAATATTATTTGAAGGGGTTAACATATTAATTGTATAAGCTGGCATTCCTCCAAACATTGAATTTGTCCACAAAGCTTCTTCACCTTGTGTATTTCGAAAATCAATTATTTCTTTTGCTGTAGCATTAGAACGAAGCAAATCATTTTGATTAAATACTTTCCCTTCCAATACAGGACTTACATAAGCAAGGGAAATAGTCAGAAAGATTAAGATAGCAGCAATGTAAGGGAGTAGTTTTTTTAAATTATAAGTATTCATTGTTGATTTTTTTTTATTTAGTTTCAATTTCTTCGTAATCAATATATTCACCAATATTTCCGGACGATTTTTTCTTTTTTGATTTATTATCGGGCATAAATTCAATATTTGTATCATCCTGTTTACGATCAGGGTCTATAGGTGAGTTTTGCTGATAAAATTTTTGCTGAAATCTTTTCAAATAGAATTTTAAAAGAAAAGGAAATAAATATTTTCCTATAAGCCGAAACAAAATGTAAATGAGGATGAACCAAAGAATAAAATCTAACATTTTAATATAATTTTGAAATATGCAAACCTACAAATTTTTTTAATATAATTGGTAATGAGTTTATAAATTATTGTAATATAAGCAATTAAGTTTAATTTAGGTTTTGAAATCTAATGCTTAAAGCATTTCAATTATAATTCCATTTTTTTTAATAATTTTGGCAATTCAAATAGATTAAATTATGGTATTCGATTTTCACAACGATAAAGAGCGTTATTTTAATTATCAATATCTTCATTCTCAGGAATATATTGTTCCATTGGTAAATCAATATCTTGATTTTTCCCAAAAACTAAGGATTTTAGAAATTGGTTCTGCTGAAGCAGGTGTATTGAAGGCTTTTACTGAATTAGGACATGAATGTGTTGGTGTCGAAATTAATGAAGAAAGAGTGAACCTGGCTAAACGTTTTATGAAAAAGGAATATGAAACCGGCCAAATACAATTTTTTGACAGCGATATATTTAAAGTAAATATTGAGGAATTGGGTGGAAAATTTGATCTTATTATCTTAAAAGATGTAATTGAGCATATTCATCATCGTGAAATATTATTTAAAACATTTAAAGATTTTCTGAAACCGGAAGGATTTGTTTTTATCGCGATGCCTCCATGGTGTATGCCTTTTGGCGGTCATCAGCAAATGATCAGTAATAAATTGTTATGTCGCATGCCTTATTTTCATTTGCTTCCCATGTGGTTTACAAAATTTTTATTAAAATGGGGTAAAGATAATTTTGTGGAGGAATGGGAAGATCTTAAAGCTACCCGGATAAGTATCAATGGATTTTATCGTGAAGCAAAATCAAATGGATTTAAAGTTACTAAGGCTGTTTATTATTTTATTAACCCTAATTATAAGTTCAAATTTAATTTAAAACCAAGGGAGCAAAACAAAATAATTGCTTCAATCCCTTGGTTTAGAGATTTTTTTACTACAGCTGCCTATTTTTTGATTGAAAAAGAGAAGTAATCTTAATCGAATACTAATATCTTTCAAAAGTTGGAAAGAAAAAATTCGATTCGATAATTGCATTCTCATCAGAATCAGAACCATGTACAGCATTTTTTTGTACTGAATATCCGTAAAGTTTTCGTATTGTGCCTTCTGCAGCTTGTGCAGGATCAGTAGATCCTATCAATTCTCTGTAATCATTTACTGCATTTTCTTTTTCCAAAATTGCTGCCACTATCGGACCTGAACTCATAAATTCAACCAAATCATTAAAAAAAGGTCTGTCTTTGTGTACACTGTAAAATTTTTCAGCCTGACTTCGTGAAAGACGTGTATACTTCATTGCCCTGATTTTAAAATTATGGGTAATAATTATGTCTAAAATAGTTCCTATATTGCCACATTCAACGGCATAAGGCTTTATCATTGTAAATGTTATATTTTTCATCATTTTTTTGTATATAAAATATTTTTCGGATGTAAAAATAATAAAACAAATGACTAAATGCTGTGTTTTTATTTTTAATTTTGCAAACTTATTTTAATAAGCTAAATTTAAAATTCTATAATATTGAACAACCTAGATATCTCCACATTACAAAAATTTTTCACAGAAAAACGAAACATTGTAATTGTATCACATTCTAACCCTGATGGTGATGCTGTCGGTTCATCCCTTGCTTTATACAACTACTTTTTAACTAAAAACCAAGAAGTTAATGTTATAGTGCCTAACAATTTCCCTGAATACCTATCATGGATGAAAGGAGCAGATAAGATATTAATATATAGTCAAAAGAAAATTACCTGTGATCAACTGATTGAAAAGGCTGATATTATTTTTTGTCTTGATTTTAATGCCCTTAAAAGAGTTGAAAAATTAGAAGAAAGCCTCAGAAATACAACTGCCTTTAAAGCACTTATTGATCACCATTTACAACCTGAATTAACTGTATTTGATTATGTTTTTTCTGAAATTAAAGTCTCATCCACAGCTGAACTGGTTTATGATTATATTGCATTAAATGGCGATCAGGATTTAATAGATATTGATATTGCTTCTTGTATATATGTTGGAATTATGACTGATACGGGATCTTTCAGCTATTCATGTAATTATGAAAAAACATATCAGATCACAGCTTTTTTGATCAAATTAGGTATGAATGCTGAAAAAATTCATCAATTAATTTACGATACTTTTTCTGAAAGCCGTTTACGTTTATTGGGTTTTTGTTTAAGTGAAAAATTAACTGTAATAAACGAATTATCAACAGCTTATATATCGTTATCCAAAGAAGAACTAAATCGCTTTGATTATCAGGTTGGAGATACTGAAGGTGTTGTAAATTATGCTTTATCTATCAATAATATAAAATTGGCTGCTCTTTTTACAGAAAGAGAAGGGAAAATCAGGATATCTTTTCGATCAAAAGGTGAAATTGATGTAAATGTATTTGCCCGTACTTATTTTGAAGGAGGTGGGCATCGTAATGCTTCAGGTGCTACTTCTTATATTTCATTAAATGAAACAATTAAAAAGATTGAAAAAAGCCTGTTGGACTTTAGTGCTATTTTAAAAAATATATAAAAAATGCAAAAATCATTGATATTGGTTTTGTTTTTTCTGGCACTGGTTTCATGTGAACATACAGCCAAAAAACCGGGAAAAGTCCTTTTAAATAAGGATTCTATTGACCAAAGATTGATAAATGTAAACAAAATTCTAAGTTCAAATGAAAATGAACAAATAGATAATTTTATAAAAAGATACGACTGGAAAATGGAAGTAACGGGTTCTGGATTAAGGTATATGATTTATAGAAGAGGAAACGGAAAACCAGCAGGCAAAAATAAAAAGATAAAAATTAATTACAGAACTTCTTTGCTTAATGGTGTAACTATTTATAATTCAGCTATTGATGGTGTGAAGATTTTTACTGTTGGTAAAGCAGAAGTTGAAACTGGATTGGAAGAAGGAATTTTATTATTAAAAGTTGGTGACAAAGCAAAATTTATTATACCTTCGCACCTTGCTTTCGGATT
>CAIUKU010000172.1 GCA_903899825.1 uncultured Bacteroidales bacterium
CTTTGTTTGTAATTTTTAATGCTTTGTTTCATATCTTTGCGGCTGTGTTTTTGAGTGGTGTGCACTCGTGTTTCTAAAAGCTCCCGTCTCTCGGGGGCTTTTTTTATAATCCTAATTGTCTTTTTATATTTTCGACGTAGTCACAAAACTGGGAGATCGTTGTCGTTCCTTCGATTTCTTCCTTGATTAAGGGTTCGGTCTTTTCGTTGTTTATCACTCGCAGGGTTTTTGTCTTTGTCTCAAAAACTATTCTAAACCTGTCGTTTTTCTCGATGATCATTTCTCCTTTTGTTGTTGTCATTTTGCTTGTGTTTTTATAAGGTGGATAAGTATTTCTGAAAGTCTGAACTGGTACTTGCTGCTGTCGGTGTTGGTCGGTGTGAGCTTTTTCTCTTTTATTAGTTTTGTGATCGTGTTTGGGTGTCTCCCTAATATTTCGCAAACCGTCGCGGTTCCGATCAAGTTTGGAAAGTAGCCGACCATGTTAGTTATGCTGTTTTTTTTGGTGGCTGTCTCGATTGCCTTTTCGAAGTCGTCCGCGTTTAGCTGGTTGATTGTTATTTGCTGCATGCTGCTTCTTTTTTAAGTTGGTTTTCTGCGTCGATTTCTATTTTGCAAGCTGGGCACACCCTGTAAAAATTGCGACCGACTCTGGCGCTTTTGGTTTGGTGTTCTGGTATTTCAGCCGAGCACCATTGGCACTCGAATAATTCGGGGTACTTTTCTTCCTCCGTTAGTCTGTTGTAGATGTCTTCTTCTTCCGTGGTCGCTGGGTTGGTTCCGATCACTTGATATCCTGTGTAGATTCCGTTGCTGTCCATTTGTTATGCTTCTAAAATTTGCGCCTGTGTTAGTTCCAATTCTTCACTTATTATTTTTAGGGTGAGTGCCTGTGTAAGTTTGGGGTCGTTTTCTTTTATCCACCTTCTTATTGTAACAATGTCTTTTCCAAGCTCGTAGCTTAGTCTGCTTTTTAATTTTTTGTTTTTTGTAATTTTTTTCAGTGTGTTTTGTTGGATTCTCATTTTTGTTTCGTATTTTTGTGTATAATTTTATAGTGCAAATATACACCTTTTTGTATTTATATACAAAAAAAATACAGTTAAAATACTTAAATTTTTGTTAATTCTCAAACTTATGCTAAATATCAAAAACTTACGCGCTGACAAAAAGCTGAAACAGCACGAGCTCGCTCTTATGCTCGACTTTGACAAAGGCTATTTGTCCCACATTGAAACTGGCAAGCGTGAAATGTCAAAGGAATTGTTTAATAAATTTATTGAGGTGTTCGGTTTGGAAACTGTAAACCGTTATTTGGTGGAGGAATTTGAAACGCGGACCGTCCCTTTTTACGACAAGGAGTCCGTGATTATGCTTCGCGACTTTTCGCTTTTGCGAAATGAAAAACCCAAGTATAACATCGACGTGCCTCTGGTTTGTGATGCCGAGTTCGCGATCGTAAATTTTGACGACTCGATGGCTCCCTATGCCTTGGCAAATGATATTATTTTATTAAAAAATTTAGACCCTCGGGACGTGCTTTTTGGCTACGTTTATTTTATTGTAACGGATGCGTTCAAAACTTTGCGGGTGGTTGGTAAGTGCGACGATCCAGATTCGTATCTTTTGACCGCTCAGAATAAACGCTTTGAGCCTTCTGTTATTTCCAAGGATCGCGTCAACGGTCTTTATCTTATGAAAGGGCGCATCGGATGACAAACAAAACCTTCACTAAGCGGTTCAACATTCCGAGCTCGGTTGCAAATGATTTCTTTGTTTTGCTTCTGGTTGATAAAAATGGGGACACTCGGGTTTTATCTAAAAATAAAAAAGGGGAGTTTATCTCTAAAAAAACCCGACTGAATTATTCTTTTTCTGCAAACTAAATCTATGACAAAAATTATTATTTTCTTTTTTCTCTCTTTTGCTTCGCTGGCTGGTTCTGCTCAGTACGGTCAATATTATAACAAACCGTCAAGCGCGACGGATAGCGTGGTCCTGAATATTTTATTTACTAAGAATTGCTTGGGTTCTTTTCAAAGGCAGCATCAGGACGGGGTCCTTGTTGCTTTGATTGGCGCGTCGGTTGCTGCTGGTTCCTTTGGTGCGCTGGCTCTTAGTCCTGATTTATCAGCCGCGGGTGGTAAAAATATTTTGACGATCGCTGGTGTTCTGGGTAGCATCGCTGCTCTGGCTGGTGTTATTGTTCAGATTGATTCCTTTAAGTGGCTTAAGCGGTCAAGCCTTCAACCCGTTTTTGAACCGTACCGTGCTGGGGTCCTTTTAAAGTTCTGAGGGGCTGGTGGTCGGTGAGCAAAAAACTAACTTTTTTTAATCAGTTGCTGAGGGGCTGGTGGTCGGTGAGCAAAAAACTAACTTTTTTTAATCAGTTGCTGAGGGGCTGGTGGTCGGTGAGGCTTTTTTGAAGTAGTCGCTGTCTTTTATCCTTATCGCGTTCAGTTTATTGTCGACGCCTATGTACCCGATTAACGTCTCGATGCTTCGGTGTCCTGTTAAGCTCATCAAATAGTATAAATCAAACCCTTCGAGGTACATATTTGTGATACAGGTCCGTCTTCCCGTGTGGGTTCCTATTAGTTCGTATTTCGGGACCAGCAAGTCTTCACTTATTTTGTTCCGTCCCTGTCTGGTGTCTGGCACTTTGTTTTTAATTCCTGCCTGCCTGCACACCTGTTTTATTATTCTGTTGATCGTTTGGTCTGCGTGGATAACTGGGAGTCCTTTATATTTTTTTAGTATTTCAGAAACCTGCCAGTGCACTGGGATGTAAGCTGGTTCCGAGGTCTTCTGTGTTTCGGGGATGCAAATTAAGCCCGTGGATTCGATGTTGTCGTTTATCACTTTTGCGTAGTCTGAAACTCGGAGGCTGGTCCTGCATCCTATAATGAACAAATCCCTGATCTCTCTTTTTAAGTCCGTGCCGAGCTCCATTTCATAAAGCGCGTTAACTTCCTGCTCTGTTAGGTAAACGTGTTTTATTTTCTTTTTGGGTGCTTTGAATTCTGTCGACTTAAACAGGAGGTTTGTGTTTTCTCCTCCGAGGGTCGCTAAGTTCATGAACCGCTTTAGGGTCCTGATCTCTTTTCCGACGGTGTTGGTCGCGAGCGGGTACTCGGTCAGGTATTTCACAAACCTATTATAAAAATTTATATCAATGTCAGCAAACTCGAGCGGGCGGTGGAGTTCCTTGTCTGCAAATTGTTTTATTCTTTCGTAGGTGTTTCTATATTTTCGGACCGTGTCATCCTTTGGGTTGTCGGTCTGCAGGAGCCTGTTTTTTATTACCTGCTCGATGTGGACGTAGAGGCTGCTTTTTCCTGCTTCGATTTTTTGTATTCGGTTAAGCAGGACGCTGGTCGTAAATTTTAAAAGTTCGTTTGTGATCTCTCGTTTTTCTTCCGTCAGGTTTCGGTGTGCCTGAAGGATCGCTGATCGGACTTCCTCAAGTCTTTTGTTGGTCCACTGGTAGTCGACCGCTTTCCAAACTTCTTTTACTTTTTGCTTTTCTTGGTTCCAGTGCTGGGGCTCGATGCTCTCTCCTGTTGTATAAACAAATTCTTTGCCTTGGTAATAAAGGCGCGCGAGGATCAGCGTTGTTGTCTGGCTGTTCTTATCCCGCAAAAAAAAACGTAAGTTTGCCATTGTTTATTTGTTTGAGTTCTGCAAAGGTAATCTAAATTTTTACGAGCTACGGGATTCGCTACGGTTTTTATTGTGAGGAGTTGCTTCTTTCTTCCTTTTTTATTTTCCTGCAGCTGCTCTGTTTTTCAGACTTGGTGTGATGTGGGGTTTATCTTGTCACGGCTCCGTTGGTTCAGGTGGGACCACAAATAAACCACTGTAATTCAATTAATTGCGGTGGTTTTTTCTTTATAGGTGTAATTAAGTTATAATAAACAAATGAACGTAATTCACTGCAATTCAAAATACAAAATTTACTCAAATTTGTTCTTTGCTACATTTATCAATCTGACTTTTGGTTTATTCTTTAATCATTTTTTGTTGATACACTTGCTTACCATCCGTAATTTTAACAATGTAAAGCCCTTTTGATAAAAAGCTTATATCAAGTGATTTGCTATCATTTAAATTTATCAATTGTTTAGTAAACTGTTTCTTACCTAACACATCATAAATCGATAGTTCGAAATTCTTATCAAATATTGAAGTTTCAAAATTAATAATTACATTGTCTTTTGCAGGATTTGGTATTACTTTAAATATTTCTGTTATATCTCTGTTATCTATTCCAGTTGATGAATTATTATCAAACAATACAAATTTTTTGTAAAGAACATGGTTTATTATTATAGAACTTATAACAAGTAATGGCTCTTTTTTGGAAGCCTGATACCATGCATATTCCGTTGTAAGTGAATAAGAGTTGACAGCTATGCTTGAATCGCCAATATACAATACTGATTTGGTCCTCAATACGTTTGAAACTGTTTTATTGGGCAGTTTGATGCTTCCCCAAGCGTCCGCATTAAAATAGTATTTACCTGCTCCGGTTAGATTCCCTGGATTGGTAACAGCTGAAATACTATCAACATAAGAATTGCCATAGGCAATCGGGAATTTATAATAATTTAATGGCAGATTATTATAATGTTGTGTATAATAATTTGGTTCTACAAATCCATAGCATACAGATTTACTAGGGTTTGTATTGTCCCAAAAAGAATATGCAGATCCGATTCCATCTGTTCTGCATAATTTTGCATTTGGAAATGTTGAACTATAAGGCGTATTTACAGGATTAAGATACACTCTTGCAAAAACAAAATCCTGATGCAAAATGCTTGAAAAATCCCAGCTTACATTTGCACCACTGGCGCCAGCTGGTATTAAAGTAGAATCGAATGACATCAATATGGTATCACCAATTACCGGTAAAACATTTGTAGTAATGACAGGTTGTGATTGCAATGCAAATGAAATAAATGTAATGTATAATAAAATGTATAGTTTTCTCATAAGATTTAATTTTTACAGGGTATTAAACGAAAACGAATAATTATAACAGGAATTATTTAACAAATATAAGCAATTAATTCTAACAATTAAAAAGGTTTCTTGAATGCTACGTTTTTTATTGTAAGAAGGGATTTTCAGGTAATAATTTGCTATAGTATTGGAATTTGAAATAATTCAATGATACTGATATTGATCAGATTGAAAGTCAACAAAATTATAATAAGAAGCAATAAACTTATCTAATTTTACTTTTTACCCACAGTGTCATAATCAACTTCCTTGGCAAGCTGACCCTTTACATCAAAAAATTTCCATTTACCGGCTTCTTTTCCGTTACGGTAAAAACCTTCATATCTTTTCTTCCCGTTTTCGTACCAAACATTTCTAATGCTGTCGTTTGCACCATTTTTATAATAACCCTCACTCCAAGGATTGCCATTTTCGTACCAATAACACCATTTGTCAACTCTTTGGTTATTAATAGAAGTTCCTGTCATTTGCAGTTTATAAGAAGGATAAAAGAAGATTTCTGAAGTCTGTTTTTCACCGGTTTTAGCAGAAATAACATGATAAGGGGAACCATTTGGATAAATTTCAGTTACAGTAATCTTGTCAGTTTTTTCAAAATAAGGAGTTTCATCTGGTCTAAGAATTTTCCATTTTTGTAAAGTTAGATTTGATGAAACTTCTGTTTCTGCAAATGTTTTGCCATTTTCATACCAATACATCCATTTTCCGGAACGAAGACCGTTTTCAAAAAATCCTTTGTACATTTCGTTCTGATTTTGATAATACCCGATTTCTCTGACTTTTAACTTATGATCATCTTTGTTTTTAAAATAAGTAATTACTTTTGGAGAACCGTCCGGATATTTTTCAGTTATTTCCTTAATTTCACCGGTACAAGCTGACAATGTTGCAATTGCCAGTAATAAATATATTAATTTCCGCATTTTTTAAAATTTGATGGCAAAGTTATTGAAAAAACTGAAAATATTTCTTAAAAATTTATAGATGTTTTACCTTTGAATTTCAATAATGCTCTGGCACTTCAAATTTTTGTTTATATTTGCGGGTATATACTGCACTTAAGCATGTCAGCAGATTATAAAAGTCATCAACTAAATTACCAATAACATATTTAATAGATTGTCTATGAAAAAAAGTATTTCCTCATCCGTATTTACATTATTATTAATTTTCAGTGCAATGTGGTGTAGTGCACAGTTTGCAACATATAATCCACAAATGATGAAAAGAGAATCTGAAAAATTAAAAAACGCAACGCTTTATATTGCTATTGATCAAAATGCAAATGAAAAAAATGAACAATATGTAAAAATAATTGAAGAATATTGGAAATATTCAAAAGTAGAAGTTATTGATCCAAATGAGTTTATGAATTATCTTAAAGAAGGAAACTTCTTTTTAAGCCTTACTGTTATGTATGATATTGGTTTTGATTTTAATAAACCTGCTGCATTTCAGTATTTTACTTATGATTTATGGACTCCGGATCCTGATTTTTTAAAAAAGATGCAAAAAAAACATAAACCTAATATGCTAAAAGATTATCGGAATCTGGCACAAATTCTTTCAAGTATAGCACTTATTTTTGATAAATCAGAATCTTTTACAATTGATGATGTGATGAAAGGAGAATATTTTGGTAATGGAATTCCATTGTATAGTGGTCCGGGCATTTTTAAAAATTATATTCAGGCATTTCAAATGTACTTAAACAACAAAGAAGGCTATTCAAAGACAGTAATAAATAAAGCAGAAATTAAAAAATTAAAAAAGAGCATTTTATATGTTCCTTCTACCTTTTTAGTAGATAATTCTGGTATAACTTTCAATAATTATAAGAAAAATAAAAAAACAGCTTTAAATGCAGAAGAAATTTTTGCTGATTATACTCCTAAATATAAGGAAATTAGCCTCAAAGAACTAAATGATAAAATTCTAAACAGTGATGAGCCTATTTATTATATTTCAAAACCAGCAACAAACAGGGTTGTTGTGATTAACAGTCAGACAGGTGAATTTATTTTTGCACATTATATTGACGACACTGATAAAATTTCAAAAGGTAATTTAAAAAAATTAGTTAATTGTATGGAAGATGATCGTTAAATTGTTAAAAAAGTTTCAGCAACTGCTCCCCTATTCCAATTTTATAACCATTGGATAAATAAATAATTTCGCCTTTTTCGTTTACAACAACTATAAGTGGCAGGTTATCTGCAAATTTACTTTTGGTGATGATTTCAATTTCTTTTAATACAACATTCTTGTCATTGGCCAGTAAAGATTGTTTTGGCATATCGCTGATTAACTGATTTTCAAATGATTTATTAATGTTTTTTGGGAGGAATAATATTATATTTCCGCCCCAGTTTTCGAAATTGGTTTTGAGTTTGCTGATATCTTCAATTGCATGTTTAGTAGGTTCTTTTCCAGGTTCAAGCCAGACAAAAACAGTATTTTTACTTTTTAGTTGTTGATACCTGATGATTGAGTGTGTGTTGTAATCATTAAACTCAATATTATCCCTTATTTTCCCTAATATTTTAGCAGGCTGCTTAGATTTTCTTAGCTTTATTGGCAATTCAAAACGCTGTGCGGGCTTTAGACTAAAAAAACGCAATGAAGCCATTACAGCTCCGTCTTGTTTGCGATTTCCTGTAACCAATAGGTAATCTCCTGCTTCGAGGTTTAACTGACAGGGAAATGTTTTCAAACGGCTGTCCATTTCGTAGTCAAGGCTAACATATTTACCATTGATAAACTTCTCAATTGTATAATGCGTTGAATATTCAGGTTTTATTAAACCATTCGCAATATCATTTTTCAAGATCAGGTAGGATGTTGAAGTTTTAGCATCTTTTGTTTTTTCAAAAACCTGATTGTTCCATATTTTATTATTGTAATATTGAGGAATCTTAGTAGCTGCATCTAATCTGGCTGGGATTCCAAGACTTCTGCATATAGCCACAAATAAAAGATCTCTGGAAGCAGCATCGCTGACACCCAATTCTAATACAGCTTTTGGAGTGATGGGGATACGGTAATAATTGGCAGTATTGTCAATCTTAATATTCGTTTGTATCCATTCAGCGATTTGACCGGCATTCATGTCTTTTTTATCAGCAAAGACTCCCTGAATATAACTTTTGTAGGGCTTTATCATTTCATCGCCAATTCTGGGATTGATGATATAATTTACATTTAAGGTAAGGTCATATTTATTCGCTATTCCGGCATTGTAAAGATGATCGAACAATACGTTAACAGTCACATCATGCAGATCTTTCTCAGAAATAGCTTCTAATAACGGTAAACATAAATGTTTATATTCATACCTGGTCTGATTGATAAAACTTTGAATTTCCCTGCCATTACCCCTGCTTTTTTGCAGTATTTTTTTTGTTTTTTCAACATCCAGACCATTTGATTTTGCAATATTTATAGCTGAAACACTATCAATAAATGTGTTTTCATAAGACTTACGAATACTGTCTTCGTATTTTACCCGGCTGTTGTTAAGTTCACGTGCCTGCTCACTGACTTTTACTTCGATTTCACGGGGAATGGGAGGTGTTAGATCCATATTCAGAGTATAATCCTTACCAGTCTTTTTATCAAGTACAATGGTCAATGTATCTTTATTTTCTACGGTTACTTTTTCATAGCCATAAATATTTCCTTTATTAGCCCAGATAAGTAAATCACCATAGCCTGTTTTTAAAGAAGTCAGACCTTTTTTATCTGTTGTTTTAATTGCAATCGGGTAGAATTCTGCATAGTTATAGAGTTGAAATTCTACTTTGGCACTATCTACAGCCTGATTTGCTGTATTGATCACTTTCACAAAAAGGGTTTTCACGGGTGCATAATTGGCCAGCAAATTGATTTTGGTAAAGCGTTCATCTTTTTGAAGCACTTCCTCATCGCCTAAATAATATCCAAAAACAGTGGTATTTACCATCATACATCTTTTGGAAGGTGCAGCAAACCATCCCAAATCAAGATCTGGTTCCGGTTCACAGGCACCCAGAAAATGCCATTTTCCATCCACCCAGACTTCTACCCAGGCATGATTATCGTCGCAATGAGCCCAGCGAGGTGTATAACACTGGCGGGCAGGGATGCCTACTGAACGTAATGCCGATACAGTAAAGGTAGATTCTTCACCACAACGGCCCAGGGCATTCTTCACAGTACTCAAGGGGCCACTTGTACGGGCATCACAGCCCTGATACGCCACTTTTTCGTGACACCAGTGGTTTACTTCCAATGCTGCCTCTTTCATACTCATTTGCTGAATTCTTGGTTTTAATTCTTTATAAAATACCATTCTGGCGGTATCCATATTTTCGTTATTGACCCGGCAAGGCAGTACAAAATGCCGGAATATTAGTTCGGGTATGGTTTTCCCCCACGAAAATACTGCCCTTGCTTCAAAACTGGATTTTACATGTTGCAAGTAAAATTCTCCCTGATAATCAGCAAGATCACTCAATGGCATATAAGCATATAAAAATATCAGGGCTTCGCGTTCTTCGAGACTTAGATTTTGATTAAAAACTGTAAATAAAGCTGCATCGCGTTTAGAAGCCAGTTGTTTTTGTTTTTCAAACATTAACTGGGTTTGCTTGCGGTAAGTTTCATCGGTCATGAAATGTTCTTCCTGGGCAATACCAGCCACAGTACTCAATATGAAGGCAATAAACAATAATTTTTTCAAAGCACAAAGATTTAGAAAATAAGTTGTAAAAATAGGGATTTTTTTAAAACGAATTATATTTAGTTATTGGGTTATTTAGTTATTGGTTATTAGCTATTGGGTAATTGGGTAAGAAGACTGAAGGTGAAAAACTGCTGAATGAAAAGAATGATGAGGGTTATTTTAGCATAAATTGAATGAAAAAAAGCGTTCAACCTTTCAAGTTATTGGTAAAACAACGAGAGAAGTTTGAAAATCGAGACGTTACCATTACAGTTTTAAAGGAAATTATAGAAATACCGGAAGCAAAGTCACGGGGTGACTCAGAGTCACCCCGTGACTAAGGCGGAAGCTTTATTTTAATCCATTTTCTCTTATGATATTCAACTCGTTGGCACTAAATAATTTTGACTGAAAGAGATTCATGTATTCATCTGATACAGATTGATTAAATATCATAATATCATCCGAATTAATTGTAATCATAATGCCCTGATCTGCTAGTATTCTGGCAGGATGTGTACGGAGGTTTGCTACTCTGCCCAGTACAACATTGCTGCTCGGACAAACATTCAGGCGAATATTGTTATTCCTTAGCCACTTCATCACTTCGTGAGAGGAAGATGCAGCAATGCCATGCTGCACCTCATCCAGCTCTAGTGTTTCAACGGTATACCTGACCGAATCGGCAGTACCGAATTCTCCGGCATGCGATTTAAGCTTTAATCCGTAATTTTTGGCAGCCTTGTAAAATGGAACATAGTGTTTTGCATCCCTGAAAAGTTCATCTCCATAAAGATCGATAGATTTAAAAAAACCGCTTTCTATGCAGGGATAGATAAGACGTTCAGCATTATCAATTCCAATGTTTCTGCTAAAACCTATTTCTGGATTGTATTGAATTTCTGCAGCTTCTTCCTGATGAATCTGCTGTAAGAGTTTAATAAACCCAACTTCGCTGTCTTCAAAAAAATTAAGAAACATACAATCCACACTCATTTCCAGCTTATGAACACCATCTGTTTTAGCTTGCCGGAATGCCAGCCTGACAGAGGTTTCTAATCCTTTGCTGCTGAAAATATGTTCTCGCAGATTTGCCATGATGTAGGCATCCATTTCATTGATATCAGTGAGTGTTGAAGGTGGAGGGCTGATTTTTTGCCCGACTTCATTTTCTAAATCACTCAAACGGCTGCCCAGGGGAGCATGATTGTGGAGATCGCTTTTGGGGATGGACTTCAGTAAGTTAATATCTGAATCTTGTAATGCTCTTTGAAATAATTCAGCATAATTTTTTACAGTAGATATTTTATCTTGTTGCATAATCTTAACAAAGATTTATTTAATTTAAATGACTTGTTTTCAAGCCAGAATATTATAGCGAAATTAGCAAATAATATCAAAACAAAAGAAGCCGGTCTATAAAAACCGGCTTCTTTAAATTTATATGAAATGTAAACGCTTAGAGTTTACGTTTTACTTCGGTTTCTTCGTAGCCTTCCACAATATCACCTACCTTAATGTCGTTGAAATTGTCGATATTTAATCCGCATTCAAATCCGGTACTTACTTCTTTCACATCGTCTTTGAAACGTTTGAGTGAGCCCAGTTTTCCGGTATAAACTACGATACCATCGCGTATGATACGGATTCTTGTATTTCTGGTAATCTTACCGTCGAGCACCATACAACCTGCAATGGTTCCAACCTTGGTAATTTTGAATACCTCACGGATTTCGATGTTACAGATGATTTTTTCGACAATGTCCGGTGAAAGCATACCTTCGATAGCGGCCTTGATTTCGTTGATGGCTGTATAGATGATAGAATACAGACGAATATCAATCTGTTCCTGTTCGGCCAGTTTGCGGGCACTCATAGAAGGACGTACCTGGAAGCCAATGATGATGGCTTCTGAAGCAGAGGCCAGCAATACATCGGATTCGGTAATCTGACCCACTGATTTGTGGATTACCTGTACCTGTACTTCGGCATTTGAAAGTTTGAGCAATGAATCGGCCAAAGCTTCTACAGAACCATCCACATCTCCTTTCACGATAATATTCAGCTGTTTGAAATCGCCAATTGCGATACGACGACCGATTTCGTCCAGGGTAATATGTTTTTGGGTACGGATGCCTTGTTCACGTTGTAATTGCAAACGTTTGCTTGAAATCTCCTTGGCTTCGCGTTCATCCGTCATGATATTGAATTTATCACCAGCTTGAGGAGCGCCATTTAAGCCTAACAACAATACCGGATTAGATGGACCTGCTGTTTTTACTGAAATGTTACGTTCGTTGTACATGGCTTTTACTTTTCCATAGGTAGAACCAGCCAATACAACATCACCTACTTTAATGGTTCCATCCTGAACCAGGATTTTAGCTACATAACCACGGCCTTTATCCAGCGATGATTCTATAACTGTTCCTATGGCTTTTTTATTTGGATTTCCTTTCAGATCAAGCAATTCAGCTTCAAGTAGTACTTTTTCAAGCAATAGTTCAACATTGATACCTTTTTTAGCTGAGATTTCCTGACTTTGGTATTTTCCACCCCAATCTTCTACCAGGATATTCATTTGTGCCAATCCTTCCTTGATTTTTTCAGGACTTGCATTTTCTTTGTCAATCTTATTGATGGCAAATACTATAGGAACATTGGCAGCCTGAGCATGGTTAATGGCTTCAATGGTCTGAGGCATGATTTTATCATCAGCAGCTACCACGATAATGGCAACATCTGTTACTTTAGCACCACGGGCACGCATAGCAGTAAAAGCTTCGTGACCAGGTGTATCAAGGAAAGTGATTTTTTTGCCATTTGGCAGTTTTACTTCATAAGAACCAATGTGCTGGGTAATACCACCGGCTTCTCCGGCGATTACATTGGCATGTCTGATATAATCGAGTAAAGAGGTTTTACCATGGTCAACGTGTCCCATTACAGCTACAACAGGAGCTCTTGGAACAAGGTCTTCTGCATTGTCAACTTCTTCTGAAACATTGATCGCATCTAATACTTCAACACTTACAAAATCAACTTTATATCCAAATTCATCGGCAACAATAGTCAAGGCTTCTGCATCCAACCGTTGGTTGATTGAAACAAACATACCTAAAGACATACAGGTTGAAATAACACTGGTAACGGGAACATCCATCATACTGGCCAATTCATTGGCTGTAACAAATTCAGTAACCTTGATAATTTTCTTTTCTTCCAGTTGTTTTTGCTGATCATCCTGAAATTGCTGACTCACCTGACTACGTTTCTCTCTACGGTATTTCGATGTTTTCGATTTACCCAGCGGATTCATACGGGCCAGGGTTTCTTTGATTTGTTTTTCGATGGCATTATCGTCAACAACAGCTTTTGTAACTTTAAATTCGCTTTTCTTTTTTCCTTTGGTTTCTTCTTTTACCCTGTGTTTTACACCATCTGTCTTTGGAGCATCCGGTTTTTTATTTAAAGCATTGATATTTTCAACCGCTTTGTTTTTTTCCTTGATACGAGGTCTCTTTTTATCAGTTTGCTTATCTGAAGAAGATGCAACAGGCTGTTTTTTAATCTGAGGTTTATTGAATTCAGAAAGATCTATTTTTCCCTGAATTTTCGGACCTTCTAATTTAGCATATTTGGTTTTAATGAAATTATCCTGTTTAACACCATTGCTGTCGAGTATGCCTTCTTCTTTAACTTCAGCCACTGGAGTGGGTAGTTCTTCTTTTTCAAAAGCAACAGGTATTGAATCAATAATTTCTTCTTTAGGTAGGTCTTTATGTTTACCTTTAAATTCGGCTTTTTTCTGTTCTTTTTCCTTTTCTTTTTCAGCCTTGGATTTCTTGTCGGGTTTGGTTTTCAGATTTATCTTTGACAAATCGAGCATACCAACAATTTTTATTTTATTTTCAGCATCTGGAACTTCCTGTTGAACCTCTTCTTCTGTTGAAGGTGAAATATTTTCCTGGATATTTGTTACATCAGGTGAAATTATTTCCTCTTTTATTTCTTCAATTTCAGTTTCAACAACCTCATTCCTGACTTCTTCTTGAGTATGTATTTCTAAAGGAACTTCAATATGCTCAGGTTTTTCAATGACAGGCTCAGAAACTGGCTTTTCGGGCATTTCCTGAGGTATCTCTAAAACCGGTGCTGTATATTCTTCTTTTTTAGGTAGTTTTGTCTCAACTTTTGTGAGATTATCAGAAGGCACAATATTTTTTACATGAATTTCCTGATAGCTTTCTTCTTCATGCTTATGTTTCTCTTTCTCAAGGCTTTCAATAGATAAAGATTGACGATTCGTAAATTCTAATCCAATCTTTTTGGCTTCTTCCTTTACATTTTTTTCAGATTGAAACTCTTTGAGTAAAAGTTCATACATGGTATCCGAAATTTTTGTATTTGGATCTTTTTCCACGGCATGACCTTTCTTTAAAAGAAACTCAACAATGGTAGTCATACCTATGTTAAACTCTTTTGCAGCTTTAATCAATCGAATGTTTTTATTTTCCTCTGCCATCTTTTTTTTATTTTTATTCCTTGATATTGCAGTTCTTATATTTATTATGCTTATAATGTATGTTAGTATTTTCAAGATTTATTCAAATTCTGATTTCAAAATCCTAACAACTTCATTAATCGTTTCTTCTTCCAGATCTGTTCGTTTCACCAATTCTTTTACATTGATGTCGAGAACGCTTCTGGCCGTATCACAACCAATATTTTTTAATTCATCAATAATCCATTGATCAATTTCGTCTGCAAATTCCTGTAAATCGACATCTTCCACATAAGAATCTGTATCACGGTATACGTCGATTTCATAACCAGTTAGTTTTCCTGCCAGTTTGATATTGTAGCCACCTTTTCCAATGGCCAGGGAAACCTGATCGGGTTTCATAAACACATCGGCTCTTTTGGTTTCTTCATCAATTTTAATAGATGAAATCTTTGCAGGGTTCAATGCTCTGGTAATATATAGTTCAGGATTGTTGGTGAAGTTGATTACATCGATATTTTCGTTGCGTAATTCTCTGACAATTCCATGTATACGGCTACCTTTCATCCCAACACAGGCTCCTACAGGATCAATGCGATCATCATAAGATTCAACAGCAATTTTTGCTTTTTCGCCGGGAACTCTAACAATGTTTTTGATGGTAATGAGACCATCATAAACTTCAGGTACTTCGGCTTCGAATAATCTTTCCAGAAAAACAGGAGATGTTCTTGATAAAATAATATGAGGTGTATTGTTTCGTAATTCCACCTGTAAAACCACTGCTCTGATGGCATCGCCCTTGCGGTAAAAATCTGAAGGAATCTGTTCTGATTTAGGCAATAATAATTCTATGCCTTCGTCGTCAAGTACCATTACTTCTTTCTTCCACACCTGATATACCTCACCGGTAACAATTTCGCCTATTTTTTCGCTGTATTTTTTATAAACATTGTTTTTTTCATATTCCTGAATTTTGGAAACAAGATTCTGACGGATGGCTAAGATTTCTCTTCTGCCAAAGTCTTTCATCTTTATTTCTTCGGTAACTTCTTCACCTATTTCAAAATCAGGTTCAATTTTTATAGCTTCTGAGTATTCTATCTCCAGATTATCGTCTTCCGACATACCGTCTTCCACAATAATTCTGTTGCGCCAAATTTCCAAATCGCCTTTGTCGATATTTACAATAATGTCGTAATTATCATCCTGTCCGTATTTTTTAATCAACATGTTTCTGAATACATCTTCTAAAATACGCATCATGGTTTCACGATCAATATTTTTAAATTCTTTAAATTCCGAAAATGATTCTACTAAATTAATGTTCTCCATTTTAATTCATTTTTTAAAATGTAAATCTGTTTATTTAAATGTAATAACTACTTTTGTTTCTTTAATATCCTTGAAATCAATGATTTTTGTAAAATCTGTGATTTCATCGGTTTTCTTTTTCTTTTTTCCGGGAATCAACTCCAGGGTGATGTTTTTGTCATTAACTGCCTTTAAAATACCAGTAAGTTTTGTATTGTCATTTAATTTTACATCTACTGTTCTCTCTATATTTTTAACATACTGACGATTGACTCTCAATCCTAAATCCAGACCGGCAGATGAAACATCCAATTCAAAATCTTCAACTTCACGGTCAAGATTTGATTCTATTTTACGACTCAACGCTATGCAATCAGAGATGGTTACGCCATTATCTCCGTCAATAAAAACGATGATCTGATTGCCGGTGCTCACCTTGAATTCTACCAGAAACTTATCCGTACCTGTCAGGTGTTCTTCAATTAAATCGGCTATTATCTGTTTGCTAATCATACTTATTTTGAATAAAAGAGGGGACAATTAGTCCCCTCAATATCTTTTCTCTGCTGATATTCACTCAAAAGTGAGATTTGAATACCAATACCAAATCTGCTGCAAAGATAGTATAATTCTTTTATATATACATGAATATTTTAAAAATATTATTATACAGACTTTTTGCAATTCATTCAAAAATCAGAAAATGGCAAATAAAAGATATGAGAGTGTCTTCAAATTTGATTTTTATATAACAGAATTTAGAAAGTATATTCCTTTCCTTTTACTGTTTTAAGCTAAATTTTATGGTTTTCTCAGCGTATTCTTAAAAGAAATCAATGCATTGCGAAGCAGGACAGAAAGAACAACCGACATTAATCCACCCGGTATGGGAACAATAGCAGAAGCAATATTTAAAATGGAATCAACATTCACACCTCCCCTTATAATGGGTATCAATTTCCCGGGAGCTTCTTTAGATGGGATTTCCTTCACCAGATTTGAATAAATATCAATTATACAAACCCCTGGCTTTAACCATTCAGCTTGAATATATTCAGGAAATTTGGTTACAACTACCAGGATATCTGCTCTTTTGCAGTATGTAATTATATCTTTTGAATTTTTATTGACATAGCTGACTGTACTTTTACGTTGTACTACTTTTGAAGCTGCCGATTTTACAACCATATTTGTTAATGAGTTATTGAAAAACTCATCATCTAATACAAAAACCCATTCCTGGTCTTCGGTAAGCTGAATTCCTGCATCCGAAAACAATTCAAATAAAGCAGAAGGCAGACACATAGGATAGACTGAGGTTTCAATGTCAGGAATCATTGTACTTAACATATTTTGAGGATGAAAACCTTCTACTTCCTTAAGTGGATCTATTTTATTGATAATCCGAATCGGGTTTAAATGTTCTGGTAATGGTTGCAATAATACAATTGCATGAATGTTAGCATTTATGTTTAATGCATCAATCAGTTCAAACAACTCCTTTTCGGTCGTATTTTCTTCTTTTATATATTTATCTACTTTAAATCCTGCTGCTTCTGCTATTTGAATATGGAATGGGATATTGTATTTTGAGAGTGGGATACAGGAAAACCCAATGAATGCAATACCTGGTAATTTATTATATATTGAAACAAGGTTTGCAATTTCATTTTTAACTTCCATGAAGATTTTATCCTTGATTACATCTCCTTTAATAATTTTTGTTTCCATAAAAATTGAATTGAGATTGGGGTTTAGATAAAAAATTAAATCATTTACAGATATATTTAATTCAACAATATTCAAATTATTGCATCAAAAATATAATCAGATAATTTTGTCAGTAAGCATTCTTAATTATTTTCATAAGCCGTTTTTCATGCCGATTATTTGTAATCTGAACAAAATAAATTCCATTTCTCAGATCACTCAAGTCAGCTGTAATGCTCTCTTTAATTTCGCTGAAAGCTTTCATTTTTTGTCCTAATATGGAATAAATATCAATACTATAGGATACTGATGATTGGTCTTTAAGTACAATATTCAATTCATTGGCAAATGGATTCGGATAAATTTCGATTTTTTCTGATAATTTGTCAGAGAACTGTAATCCTGGTGATTGTTGTATTGTAAATTGAAGGGTATCGATGTCGAAGGTAAGCGGAGGTGTAGTAAGTGCCAGGTTGTAAATAAGATTGTAGGTTTTAGCATTTAGTCTTCCTATGCTTAATGTATCTGTGGAGTAACAGATGACTGCCATCAGTCCTAATGTATGTGCAACATTTATAATAATTGTAGAATCATTAATACTGATATTGGAATTTGTTAAGGGACAACCGCCACTTGGAAAAATACTGTGGCTGATAATTTTCACAACATCGTTGGAGGTAGGATTGACAGGAATAATTTCAAGACTGTCAATGGCAGGTATCTGGGCATTTACATGATTATTTTGTATAAAGACACAAAACATGATTGCAAAAAGCAGTTGAGGTGTTTTCATTTTTTATGTGTTTAATTAATGTATCCTTTTGTCTTAATTAAAAAAATCGAAAATAAACTCAAAAACATATTTATGAGCAGAACAAAGATACAACATAAAAAATCAATTTTACAAAAATTGTTCAACTAATATTATCTTATGTAGTTGTGATTAATGGTGTTGTAGTGATACTTTATTCTGATAACAGTAGATACATCAGGTAAAGATCTTGTACTTTAAACCATATTTATGATATTCTTTTTCCAATAATGAGCGTTTAATTGGATTTCCATGTCCCGGTAAAAAGAGCTTACATTGCGTATTCAATAGTTTATTCCAACTTAGAATCATTGTCCGAATATCTTCAGCAAAAGGAGGAAATATTGAATATGGAAATGTACCCATCAAGGTATCACCCACTATGGCTATTCATTGTCTACTATTATACTTACAGAGCCTTTGGAATGTCCTGCAGTACTTATTATACTGATGCTGAAATTGCCCAGCTCATAATTATAAAATTCGATCATGCAAACATCAGGCGAAAAGGAATGATAGGCGAATCTCTTTTTGCCAATATAATTTCCAACACGGGAGATTAATTTTGTAAGTTTAATAGTGCCATCAGGCAATGGAGTGTATCCTTTTATTGCATATTCAGCCTCATTTTCACTCATTAAGACTTTACAGTTATATTGCTGTTGAATGTTAAATGCATTCTGACAGTGATCAAAATGAGTGTGGGTTAAAACCAATAAATCGATTTGTTGGGAAGTGGATACTACAGTTTTGAAATTTTCTTGCAGTCGATGATAAGAAGAAGTTTTGGCTGTATCAACCATTACATTCACCTCTCCTTTTGATATCAGATAAACATTACTTCTACCCGATAAAAGTAAAAATACTTGAAAGCCGTTTTTGGCACTCCAGTTTCTCATGCTATGTGAGCAAAGTTGCAGTTTTACAACATTTTATCCCCGCTGTTTTTCGCAATGCGTTTTTTAATCACATCCCAGGTATTGGTTATCAGAAAACTTTCATCCATATAGCCAACCAGTGTTTCGAAACGTTTCATAGGTATGGCAAATGAAAGAAGTCCTTCTTTTACATAAGGTCGAGCTGATGAATCAAACATACCCAATATACAATCGGGCTCTTCCTTTTGGTTTTCCAATAAAGGATATTGTATGACGGAACCACATCCTGCACTAAAAGGAGATTTTACACCATAATGATCTGTACGGTCGTAATTGGCAAGGGTAAACAAACCAGCCAATATATCAGCAGTGGCAAAGAAGAGTATAATTTCAGGATGATCTTCCTGATCCAACTGTTCAAAAGGCTTTGCGATGAGCCAGCTTGCAGCTGCTTTTAACGAAGATGTGTTTTTCATGAGTTCTAAGACGGTTTCAGGGTCTTTTTTATAACGCTCCCCCTCCATTTTTCCCTCAATTCCATAAGAAAGAAAAAATTCGAATCCGGGTCTCAACTGATCAGCAAAACCACAATATCTTAAGCCTCCGCCACAACCGATATTTACTGCATTAAACGCCAATGATTTACCTTTGAAAACCAGTGAAAGGTCGGCTATCATACAATGATGCACCTGAAATTTTTTAGCAGGTTCAGCATGATGCAAGTCATTGCTGAAAAATAAAGAAATGGGTAAGGGTGCATCGCCAAAATATTTTTTCCAGCGATCGATAAATGTTGATTTTAGGATTTCATTCATATTTTTTCTTTCTAATGCAATAAATAATTATCTGATAAAATGCATATACTCTTTCTTTTCAGCTATCGGAGCTTTAATTGTAAGTGAGCTGGCCTCTTTCATTTTTAACAGCCATGTGATATTTTTTCCCAACACCCGCATTATCTGGTTTCCTTCTATGTCCTGCATCACTTCACCGGGGCTTCGTCCATGTATCACATTCCAGTAATTGGAAGTAGCAATAATCATTTCATTATAAGTGAGATAATGATTAAGATTGTCAAAAGTAACAGAACCTCCGGTTCTTCGAACAGCAACCACCGCTGCTGCTACTTTCTGACGAAACAGGTTGCCATTTGCGCCGGAAACATAAAAGAGCCTATCCAAAAAACATTTCATGCTTCCTGCAATACCTGAATAATAAACAGGAGAGCCAATAATGATACCATCTGCCTGCTTAATCTGTTGTAACCAAAAGTTCAAATCATCAGTTGTAATAACACATTTTTCATCTTTGTTAATACTGCACTTACCACAGGCTGTGCACCCATGAATCAATTTATGACCTATATGGAGTATTTCAAATTCAATGCCTGCCTCTATAATTTCAGCTCCCACCATACTCAATGCATGAAAAGTATTTCCTTCTTTTTTCGGACTTCCGTTTATTGCTATAACTTTCATTCAATTAATAATTTATATATTTTCTTCAATTGTATTATATTCCATATTTATTTTTTCAACAAGTCACGAATTTCTCTTAATAATATTTGTTCCTCTGTTGGAGGTGGCGGTGCAACAGGAACAGCGGCCTGTGTTTTCTTTGACTTATTAATTGCTTTGATGAGTAAAAACATAAAGAAAGCAACCAATATAAAATCAATAAAAATGGTAATAAATGCTCCGTATTTTATAGATGCTTCAGCAGAAATAATTTTGCCTGAAGCGTCGAATTTTGCTTCTGACAATATGTATTTCAGTGAATTGAAATCTACACCTGAGGTTATTTTACCTACAATAGGCATTACAATTCCATCAATAAAACCACTGACTACTTTTCCAAAAGCAGCTCCCATTACAAAGGCAACAGCCATATCAATCAGATTGCCTTTCATGGCAAACTCCTTGAATTCTTTCATCATACTCATAAATATGTGTTTTAGGGTTAATAAAAAATATTTAAAAATTATAAGAAAAACCAATTCCTAAGACCTCTTTAAATTGAGTACGGGGACCAAAAGATTCATTAATCCCATCCCCGTTCTTATCTACAGCTATTTTAACATCATCATCATAAACCAGTTGTGTAGTAATCGTCGCCGAAATATATTTATTTACCTTGAAGCCTATAATGGTTTCCCAACTCACATCAACATTCTGCGGATTGTGAAGATAGTTGGAAAAAAGATCCAACTTCGTCAACAACGAAACACTTTTGTCTTCAAAAAATGTAGTTTGGTAAACAATCCTTACATATCCTCCAAATTCACTTTTGAATTTTTTACCTTTATCAACGCCAAAAGCACCAGCATCAGATAATGCTGTATTATTTACAAAAGTGTTTTTTTAATTCACCGGAGCTAAGAAAGCTGAAAAGTGGTCATTGGGTTTATAATCCATTCCCAGAGCAAGTATTAAATAGGCTGGAGCAAATATATTTGAAATTTTAACAGTATCGTTAGGATAATTATAACCTGGAGCCATTTGTGTTTTGAAATTTAATAAAAAAGCATAGTACCAGTGTGCTGATGCTGCTCTTCCGTATTTGGAAGTAAAATCGATTTTATCGTCTGTTTTAATGACTTTTCCATCTTTACCCTGCTGCAGAAACCCATAGCCTACATCCAGCATATTATCCCAGGAATTATTATTTTTCTTATAATTGGCAAACATACTGAAAAGACCGTTTAGTGAAATAGAATTCTGTCCACCGGCCGCCCAGTTAGTAAAAGATGCCTGTGTAAAACTCATTCTGATTACACCTCCCCTTTTCCATCCACTAATGGTATCGGTTGTTTTTATACGAAGAATTTTTTCAGCTTCAGTTGTCTGACTATATACCAGACTGCTTATTATGAAAGCACTTATAAAAAATATTATTATCTTTTTCATAGAAAAGTTTTATAGGGTTAATAAATACAATCAGCAAATAATAATAATCAAATCATGTCAAAGATAATATATTATTTA
>CAIUKU010000173.1 GCA_903899825.1 uncultured Bacteroidales bacterium
TAATGAAGAAAATATTTCAAATTTTAATTAATAAAATTAAATACATCTGATTGATAATCCGAATAATCATGTTGTAACAGTTAAAAATATGGATAGCAAAAGGCTCTTATCTTAAAACTATGATTATTATCTTAGGGATAATTAAATTCCGATAATTTTAAGAATCGTCTTAATAAGGATTTTTACATCGGTTTTGAACGACATTTCTTTAATGTATTTTTTGCAAAGTTCTAACTTTGCCGGGATTATTACATTAATATATGTTTCTTCAGGATGAGTCGATTGGCTTAAAATTTCACTTTCGTTGATAAAATCTAAAGATGAATAATCTGTTAATCCTGGCCGAACAGATAATATAATTAATTGATCTTTATCATACATATTGACATATTTCCTGACTTCCGGACGAGGTCCAACAAAGCTCATATCACCTGTCAAAATATTAAACAATTGAGGTAGTTCATCAATTTTGTATTTTCTAAGCAAATAACCCGTTTTTGTTATTCTATTATCTTTATTACCAATAGTTAACAAACCATTTTTATCAGAACCTGTATACATGGTTCTGAATTTATACATAAGGAAATCAACATTATCTTTTCCAACTCTTTTTTGTCTGAAGAAAACGCCTCCTTTTGAATCAAAAACGATTAAAATCGAAATGATTATAAAAAATGGTGCAAGAAAAACTAAACCAAGTACTGAGAAAAACAGATCGAAGATTCTTTTTACCATTATTGAACTTGTTAAGTTAATAAAGTGATTAGTGGTTTAATAAACAATAACTTAATTAGTCTTTTTCATTACCTTATCCACTGAATTTGCAACTGCTTTCACAACAGTTGCTATGTTTTCATCTGTTAAATCATAATAAACAGGTAAACTGATTTCTCTGCTGTAATTATTGTAGGAATTTGGATAATCTTCAATTTTGTATCCCTGATTTTTATAATAGGTCATCATTGGCAAAGGTACAAAGTGAACATTCACTGAAACATCTGCCTTAAAAATTTCTGAAATGATTGCATCTCTTTGTTCTTCAGTTATTCCATTAATTCTCAATAAAAAAACGTGGAATGAAGATGATTTTGAATTGTTAATATAAACAGGAAGTTGAGCCCATTGGTATTGCGAAAACATTTTAGCGTATAAATCAAAAATGTGTTTTCTTTTTACAAGCATATCTTTATCATATCTGTCTATTTCAACAATCCCCATTGCTGCTTGAATATCAGTCATATTGCATTTGTATCCGGGTTCAATGATGTCGTAACGCCAGTTCCCGATTTGAGTTTTTGCAAGTGCATCTTTGTTTTGCCCATGTAAAGATTTGGAATTAAGGTATGTGTAAATTTCATCATTGTCAAATTCTTTATCCAGGTTTAAGCAGATTGCCCCACCTTCGGCAGTGGTAAGGTTTTTAACAGCATGAAATGAATAAACTGTTATATCTGTAAGACTTCCGACTTTTTTATCTTTATATGTTCCTCCAATTGAATGGGCTGCATCAGAAAGAATAAGTATTCTTCCAAGTTTTTTTTGTTCTTCAGTATTGGGTTTGAACAAGGATATGATATCATTTTCTTTTACCAAAGCATTAATCGCATCATAATCACAGGGTAAACCACCTATATCAACCGGCATAATAACTTTAGTTCTGGCAGTAATGGCTTTTTTAATGGCTGCTGTTGATATGTTAAAATCATTGTTAATATCTACAAATACCGGTTTTGCTCCGCAATGAACCACGACATTGGCAGTGGCTGCATAAGTATAGGCAGGAAGAATAATTTCATCACCTTCTTTAACTCCAAACCAATGCAGCATAAGTTCAAGACCCGCTGAGGCTGAATTAACACAAAGGGTTGCTTTGTGACCACCATAAGCAGTTAGCTTTTTTTCGAATAGTTTAGTTTTTGGACCGGTTGTAATCCATCCTGATTTTAATGTGTCAATTACTTCATCAATGATGAGCTGGTCAATACGTGGTGGAGAAAATGGAATCATAATAAGTTTATAAAGTTCTTAAAATTCTAGTTTTATAAAATGACCGCAAAAGTAAGCAAAAGACAGCGCAAAAAAAAACTTGTCAGATATTAATGTTAAATGTATGAATATATTAAATATTCAGCTTTTAGCAAAAGTAAATCTGACAAGTCTTTAAGTACAAAAAAGTTTTAGGATTTGTTTCCCAATAAAACTTCTTCAATCATTTGTTTAAAACTATCTTTTGGCAATGCACCCATCGACATCTGTGGTTGACCTTCTTTCGGACAAAACAATATGGATGGGATGCTACGGATACCGAATGCTCCTGCTAATTCCTGCTCTGCTTCTGTGTCAATTTTGTAGATATTTATTTTTCCTTCGTATTCTTTGGATAATTCTTCCAGAATAGGAGCAACCATTTTACAGGGTTGGCACCAATCAGCATAAAAATCGATAATACAAGGAAGTTCACCTTCAAATTTCCAGTCTTTGTTTATTTCATA
>CAIUKU010000174.1 GCA_903899825.1 uncultured Bacteroidales bacterium
AATATTTACAGTTGCAGTATAATAATAATCATTGGCTAAGGCAGCGTTTGCGGAAGCAGGAATTGCAAAAGATTTTGTCGGATCGTCAACGCTTTTTGCCAATACTAACTGAGCCGAATTGTCTTCGCTCCAGATAGCAGCACTCCAGGTGGTTCCTGTGCCTATTTTTACAGAGATATCAGCATTATTAAAGCCATTTGTAAGGTTATATGGAGCTTTCCCTACCTGATAGTAATAATTCATCCTGAAATCGAACTGTAATTTATAGGTGGTTTGAGCAATTGCTCCCGATAATGTCACCGGGTCTGTAATAAACCAATCCTCAACAGGAGTTGTCCCGGTTACCTCTTTATATAACATGGAAGTATTTGATCCAGGATATTTAGCATCATCATTGTTATGAGCCCATGGGGTAGATCCTCCCGGGGTAGGTATACTGTCGTGGGAAAGAACACCTGGAAACGGGGACCAGTTCGAATAATCCAACTCTGTAGTTGTTATCTGCGCTTTGGCGCAGATAACTACCACCATGAATATACTTAATAAAAGTAGTTTTTTCATCTTTTATGCTTTTATGTTTAATGTTTCAACAATATTTTTCATATTCAGAAAGGTTCATTAATTATTGATCTTTACCATCAGTTGAGCGCTTGCCAGTACCAAGATATAAATCCTTAATATATGTTTTAGCAGCGAATGACATGAATGCCATATTCCCAAATTGATCTGGTGCAGTGTTAAAAGGTCGTACAACAAAATTATCTCCGAGAGCAACAGGATAGGTAAGGTAATTTGTTGACCATGTAGGAGCATTATTATAATTTGCTGGTCCTGGTGTATTTCTGCCAACATAACCGCTTCCTTTATTTACCATCTGAACTTTTGTAACACGTCCATTCTCAACAACAGCAATTGCTCTGGCATCTTTTCCGTAACCGGTAATTGAAGGTGTGATAGTAATATCAGGAACTGTTATGTATCCGTATCCTGAAGCTGGCGCAGTAATACCACCTGTTTCATCAACCAGGTTCACACTGGAAATTGCGCCTGTTGCATCGAAAATACAGTACCCTCTTGCCTGAATAGCATGATCAGGAACAAATATTTTAACAAAGGGCTCTCTGTAATACCCGCTACCCGGATTTGTAATTGTAACTGAAGCAACGCGACCATCAACTATGTTTGCTGTGGCAGTGGCCCCTGTTCCGTAAGTGTTTGGAGTAGACGCATTTGCAACATCCTTATATACAAACTCAATATAAGGAGGTAAAGTGTAACCTTCACCGGCAGTTGTTATTTTTAAACCAACAATCTGGCCTGAAGTTGGATAAACAGTTGCTGCTAAAACAGTAGCTGTGAGTTTAGTTGAAATAGTTGCTGTATATCCGGTATTATAAGGATATCCTGCTCCGGGGTCGTCAATTACAAAACCGGTAACAGCTCCACCGGAAACAAGTGCGGTGACCTTTGCATACCTGTCTGGAGTAAGACCTGCGGGAATACCTATACTTACATATGGTGAAGCAGTATAACCATCACCACCTCCCCCATAAGGAAGGATAACGCTTGATAAAACACCTTTTCCTAAAACCGGAGTTACTACAGGCTGAGAGACATACGTACCGGCCGGAGCCTGAAGTGTTACTAATACATTTGCAGTATTGAGATACCCGCTTCCTTCGGTAATTACTTTTACACTTTCAATATTGTATAACATGGAAGCTGTTGCTGTTGCACCCGATCCGTTTTGATCTTTTGAAACAACAGAGATATTAGGAGCTGAGGTATAACCTGAGCCCTCTGAGCCTAATGTCACTGCAATACTTGCGACCATCATTTTTGCATAAACAGTAGCATCAGCTCCCAAGGCGCTGCCATTTAAGCTGACACTAACCTGAGGTACTCCTGCTGTTGTAGTATATCCTGAACCACCATTGACAAGAGTGATATTGTCAACCTGAAATGATCTTACAACAGTGGCAGTGGCA
>CAIUKU010000175.1 GCA_903899825.1 uncultured Bacteroidales bacterium
CAATATCGGCAACAGCTATTGCATCAGACAAATTTTTAATAATAGTAAGGGGTAAGTTTTCTACAGCCTCTAAAATTTGTTTTTCATTGAAGTTTTCATTTTTAGATTGGGAAAGCAAAACTTTATCATGATTGTTTTTTTTATTTATTTCATTTTTAATAATAGTAAGCATATCATTATGATTAATTGGCTTATTCAAATAATGATTGCATCCTGCCTTTATAGCTTTCTCTTTGTCACCAGAAAACGCATAAGCAGTCTGTGCAATAATAATGATATCAGTATTAAATTCTCTTATTAGTCGGATAGCTTCAATTCCATCCATTTCAGGCATTTGAATATCCATAAGTACTAAATCAATATCTTTTCGAAGGCGACAAATATCGACAGCTTCAATTCCATTATTTGCGATTAAGACTTCTTTGGAAAATGTATTAAACTCGATACTGATTATCATTTGAGACAATTTATCGTCATCCACAATTAATATCACAAGATTTTCTAATTCGTCTTCATTATTTTGAGGTAATACATTATTTGCTAAAGGTATTTCTTCATGAACTGATTCCATATAAGGAATTGAAATACTAAAAACAGAACCCTTTCCCTCTTCACTTAAAAGACTAATACTTCCTCCGAGTAATTCAGCATGCGCTTTAGCAATAGATAAACCTAATCCCATACCTTCATATTTTCTGGTACTTGAACCATCAGCTTGCATAAATCTTTCAAAAATTACTTTTTGAATACTTTTAGGAATCCCCAAGCCAGTATCTTTAACAGAAAAAACTAAAAAATCAGATTCAAGTTTAACATTGATTTCCACTTCGCCTTTTAGTGTAAACTTTATTGCATTGCCAACAAATATTGATAGAATTGAATTAAGTTTCAGCTCATCTGTCGATAGGTATTTATTTGAATCAGACAATTCATTTTTGACTATGAACTTTAAGTCTTTGCTGTCAGCATTTTTTTTGTTTTGAACATAAACATCATCAATCAAACTTTTAATATTTATTTCAGATTTATTCAATTTTATCAAACCTGCCTGAATTTGTGAAATTTCGATAACATCATTTATGGTATTCATAAGGCGATTAGCACTTTTGTTAATAATGCTAATATATTCATCTCTATCCTCTTTGTTAAGTTTCTCGTTTTGAATCATTGAAAGAAATCCGAGTAAACCAACAAAAGGTGTACGAATTTCGTGTGAAATATTATTAAGAAATGCTGTTTTTAGGCGATCACTCTCCTCTGCTTTATTTTTAGCTAATATTAATTCTGAATTCTTTAACTGTAATTCTAGTGTTCGTTCTTTTACTTTTTTATCTAATATTTTATTTTGAATATTAAGTTGTTGATAAAGAAAGCGGGTTTGAAGCAGATTTCTAATTCTAAGATCAACTTCATTCAAATTAAAAGGTTTGGATATAAAATCTTTTGCTCCGCCAGACAATGCTCGTTGTTTTGCTTCCTCAGTTAAATCAGCTGTAAGTACCAATATGGGTAAGAAAGTATCCTTAGGAATTAATTCTCTTAACTGTTCCATCACTTCATAACCTGAAAAATAAGGCATCATTAAATCAAGCAGAATTAAATCTGGTTGAAACGAATTAAATAAGTCAACCACCAAACGTGAATCGGTAGTAGTTTTAATATTTGAATAATCTTGAAATTCTAGTAATCCAACAAGAATATCAATATTGGCTTCTTTATCGTCAACGATAAGAATATTTGCATTTTTAAAGTTTGAATTCATCATGATTAGTTCCTCCATTTATGTAAATTAGTTAGCAGAAAAAAATATTATAAATCAACTGATATATTTTTAAATAGTAGATTTAAAAAATTTCATTTTCACATTACTTATTTTTTGCAATATTAATATTTTTCTACTTTAAAACCCTCTTTTGCAATTTTTTTATTTGTTAATGAATAACCCCGAGGCAGAGCCTCGAGGTATCGTGCTACTCGAATATTAGACTTAATTGGTTTTTGTAAAACTCTTTGTACACATTTTTTTCATCACCTTGTTCTTGAATATATTTTTGAATTA
>CAIUKU010000176.1 GCA_903899825.1 uncultured Bacteroidales bacterium
ATCACTTAAAACAAAACAAAACATGAACACAGACACAATCGAAATCACAGCAACAGTAGAAGGACAAGCCCAAACAACAGCGGTAGCCTTAAACCCTAGAGACTACGGTCTGGAACCAAGCAAGGGTGGACAAATAGAACAGGCATTCACTCCGATAATTTCAGAACGGGATGCGCTCGCGGAAATTTACAAAGATATAATCACAGCGGAACTAACCCCAGAGACAGCAAAGCAAGCGGGCGAGCTTTTAAAAAAACTGGTCAAGATCAGAACTGGGATGGCAGCGGTCCACAAAACAGAAAAAGCATTTTACTTAGCTGCGGGAAAATACGTGGACGCTTGGAAAAATAAAGAGACAACACCCGTCGAAATAATGGAAGCGAAGCTCGCGGAAATAAGAGACTACGAAGCCAACATCGAAAAAGACAGGATCGAAAAATTAAGAGAGGAACGGATCGAGACACTGAAAACCGTCTGCGAAAACCCCCAGCTTTATCAGGTCGAGAAAATGACAGACGGAGAATTTGAAGACTTGACCGCGTCGCTTGCTTTAATAAAAACACAAAAAGAGCAAAGGGAAAAAGACGCGGAAGCCAAAGCAGCCCGCGAGAAAATCCTCGAAAATAGAATGTCTATAATAAGCGCGACAAAGTCCTTATTTGCAAACCGCTTTAACAAGGAGCTAAACGTCGAGATCACGGTCGACACGACAAATGAAGAATGGACCAAAAAGCTAACCGCGCTCAGCGAGCTAAAACAAAAATACATAAAAGAGGAAACTGAAGAAAAAGAAGCAGCAGCGATCGCGGCAAAATTAGCACAGGAAGAAATCGACAACTTAAGAAAAGAGATCGCGGAAAAATACAAAGGAGCACCGTCGCCTGCAATGACAGACTTTGCAAAAAGGACAAACCAAAGCCCGACACCAGAAGAACCGATCACTCCCACTTTTCAGGAGCTGGACCAGTACGACACCCTAAAAAAGATAGTCGCCCAGATAGAATCCTGCAATTACACTTGCATCGGTGGAACGATAGAAAACAACGTCGCGTTTATAGCTTTAAGAAGGATGGCAGCGTGCGAGTAATAATTTATACAAACAGCGACGGGAAGCGCAGCGTTTACTCAACGCTCGCTCCCCTTTTTCGAGAGAACAAAGAGCTGGACCCGATAAAGGGAAAAATCACAAGAGCGCTAAACAGGAAACACAACGACTACGACGTCGGGAAAATAAACATCCAGCGAAGGGAGGTCCAGAAATGATCGAGCAAATAGAAAAAACAAAAAGGGAGTACGAAGCGAAACTAAAACAAGTGAACTCAAATATAAAATCTTTTAGAAACGTGATCGACAAAGACAGCCTCGAAATAATACAGGGAGTCGCGCATTTATTGGAGCAAATAATTAGCGACCTCGAAGCAATAAAAAGCAAAGCAAAAAAAGACTAAATTTGCAGAGCATAAAAAAACGGAGAAAATGCGCAATTTTCTCCGTTTTCAACTTAAAACCGTAGCGTTTGCCGTAGCGAACTTTTTAATCGGTTGATTTACAGCTTTAACTGTGGTCCCACCTGGACTTGAACCAGGGGCCTACTGATTATGAGTCAGTTGCTCTAACCAACTGAGCTATAGGACCAATAGCTTTTGCTATTATTGAGTGTGCAAAATTACGAAATTGTGCATAAATACCAAATTTAAATTTAAAAAAATAATGCAAACCAGGGAAAAAATAAAAAATATCATTTTTGATTTTGGCGGAGTGATATTAAATATTGATTATCAGAAGAGTGTAGATGCATTTAAAGAAATCGGATTGGGTAATTTTGAAAAATCGTATTCAAAAGCAGCACAAATAAATTTGTTCAATGAATTAGAATGTGGTTTGATTTCTCCTGAAGAATTCAGAAAGGGTCTTAGAATTGTTTCCGGTAAAAATTTTAGCAATGTTGAAATTGATTATGCATGGAATAAAATAATACTTGATTTGCCTGAAAACAGAGTCAATTTAATGAATGAACTGAAATCAAGATATAGAACTTTTCTATTAAGCAATACCAATAAAATTCATTATGATTTATACATCACTAAATTACAAAAATACGGCTATCTGGATTTTAATAAGATTTTTGAAAAAGCTTATTTTTCTCATGAAATGAAGATGCGAAAACCCGATAATGAAACTTTTGAGTTTGTTTTACAAGAACATCTGTTGATTCCAAAAGAAACCCTGTTCATAGATGATTCAATTCAGCACATTGATGCAGCCAAAAAACTTGGCATACTTACTCATCATTTAAATGTTAAAGAGGATATTACTGATTTGTTTGATAAAGAGTATCGTTTGAAAATAGATCCTATGTAGAATTAAAAAGGGCTGGAAATAATTCCAACCCTTTAGCGGTGGCATCGACTGGAATTGAACCAGTGACACAAGGATTTTCAGTCCTCTGCTCTACCAACTGAGCTACGACGCCTCCTTTAATAAGGATGCAAAATTACGATTTTTTTTGAAATTGCAAAAAAATATTTTCTTTTTTATTGGGTATTTGCTGATAATTAATTTTATCTATTGTAATTGAATGTGTTGCAGGATAATTGATGTTGCTCCTTTATTTGATTCTATATATGTTGTACCAATTTTTTTTGTTTTTTCCAGAAAGGATATATTATCAGTAAAAAGATGCATCAATTTCTTAAAGCTTTCTGTATCATTGAATTCAAAAGCTCCTCCTAAACGAATCAACTGATTTGCTTCTGAAAATTTATGATAATTGGGACCAAATAATACAGGGTTCCCAAATGCAACAGCTTCCAGTATATTATGAATACCTTTCCCAAAGCCTCCTCCAATCATTGCAATGTTCGCATATTGATATAAATGTGATAAAATTCCAATATTATTAATAATCAATATTTTTGCTCCTTTAACATTCTCTTCGTTGACATCAGAAAAAAGTAAAGAAGCAAATGGTAATTTTTGTTGTAGTTTATTAATGCGTTCGTTATCAATCTCGTGAGGTGCGATAATATACCTTAAACCTGGGTCTCCTGATTTCATATAATCAATAAGAATATCTTCATCAGCTTCCCAGCTACTACCTGCAATAAGTATTGCATGGTTTGTGATGAATTTCTCAATAAGCGGAAAAGACTTTTTTGCATTTGCTATTTCAATTACCCTGTCGAACCTGGTATCTCCGCTTACAGTAACATTCGTTAATCCGATGGATTGTAGCAATAACATAGTTGCATCATCCTGAACAAAAAAGTGAGTAAAATGCTTTAATTGATTTCGATACCATGCCCCATAAACTTTAAAAAAATGTTGTTGAGGCCTGAAAATTCCAGAAATAAGATAGACAGGAATTTGCTTGTCATGTAATATTTTTAAATAATTAAACCAGAATTCGTATTTGATAAAGAAAACAATATCGGGATGAACCATTTCAATAAACTTTTTTGCCTGAAAAGGTGTATCGATAGGTAAATATAAAATAAAATCTGTGCCACTGTAGTTTTTACGGACTTCATAACCTGATGGTGAAAAGAAGGTTAATAAGATTTTATAGGAAGGATGCTGAAGTTTAAAATTTTCAATTACTGTACGACCTTGTTCAAATTCTCCCAGAGAGGCTGAATGAAACCAGGCAATTTTTTCTTTTGTATTAAATAAAAACGAGTATTTTTGAAATTCACCCTTTCGTCCATCCCACCATTTTTTTGCTTTTATATTAAAGAAAGAAAAGATAAAGATTCCAACATAATACAAATAAATTCCGTGATTGTAAAAAATTCTCATACACTAGTTATAGTAAAATTTTTCGGGTGAGCGTTTGTACAATGGAAATATCCAACCAATTTTAATACCTATAAAACAATCATATTTCTGACTGTCATCTTTTTGTTTTGTATCAAAATTATATTCCCGCATTGATTTGGTCCAGCCTTGAGTAAATTCAATGCCGGCATAGAAATTGGTTAATTTTTTATCACTTAAGTAAATATACCCTATGAATTCGCTTATTGCAAAACCACTCGACAATCGGTCATATCCTCTCGCATAATCGTCCATTAATTGAGGTGTGTTGTTGTTATCCACTTCTATACGAATATTGTGTTGCAAATACCCTGCACTTCCCATAATCAATAAACCGGAGTTTGGATTGGATGAAAAGACAGGTATGATTTTACCCAACTTAAAAGAGGTATAAAATCCTCTTTCAAACATTTTAACATCAGTAATAGTTCCATCCCTTGCAATTACATATCCATCAGGAGGTGCAACACTTTTTACGATCTGATCATACAATTTTACGTCATTTCCAAATATAAAATTAATATCTGCACCTATTATCCAGTTTGATTTTGTTTTGATGGAAAATGAAGGTCCAATACAGGAATTATTGCCATATCTTTCAGCAAGATCCCCTCCGGAAAATTGAAAAGCATATGACAATGAAATTAAACCTGCAAAAGCAGATGAGTCTTTTAAACTTAATTGAGCTTTAAGCTGAGTGGGATTGTATAAAAAAAGAACAGCAATAAAAAATAAGAAATACTTCTTCATAGGATCATTTTTAATGAATGATAACGCAAAATTACTAAATTCATTATATACTGCTTCATAATATTAATTATATTTCAAAA
>CAIUKU010000177.1 GCA_903899825.1 uncultured Bacteroidales bacterium
ATTTATTAAACAGAAATTATGCATATATTCTTTTTCCCAGTGAAATGTTTATGAACCCTGAATATTTAATGCTATATTTTCCTAAAGAAAAAAGTTTTTTGATGATGCAATTATGGCTTATGCTTATTGCCTCTATGTCATTGATTATTATTATTATATTTTCGTTTTCATATTCTGTGTTTACCGTTTTTAAACAAAAGAAGCTTTCTGAAATGAAGAATGATTTTGTAAACAATATGACTCATGAAATTAAAACACCTATCTCTACTATATCTTTGGCTTGCGAAGTATTAGGAGATAAAGAGATTAAAAAATCGGATGAACTCCTATCAACTTATATCAATGTAATAAAACAAGAAAACAAACGTTTAGAAACATTAACGGAGCATATATTGCAAACAGCAACTTTAGAGAGAGGCCAATTGCTTCTTAGAAAGGAAGAAATTGATTTGCATCTGATTATTCAACAAGCTGTTAATAATGTTGGTTTTCATGTAATGCAAAAAAGCGGAAATATTACACAGAATTTAAATGCTGAGAAGTCAATGATATGGGCTGACAAAGTTCATATAACCAATTTAATTTACAATTTGCTGGATAATGCAAATAAATATTCACCTGAACGACCTAAAATTATTATTTCTACCGAAAACAATCAGAAAGGTGTAATTATTAAAATTATGGATCATGGAATAGGCATCAGTAAGACCAATCAAAAAAAAATATTTGATAAATTTAATAGAATTTCAACAGGTAATGTGCACAATATTAAAGGATTTGGTCTGGGGTTAAGTTATGTAAAAGCTATTGTTAATAAACATCAGGGGAAAATAGAAATTGAAAGCGAATTAAAAAAAGGTTCAGTTTTTACTGTTTTTTTACCTTTTGAGTAAAGGATATTTTTTTTAACAAATTAAATTTTTTAGCAATATCAATAAAATGACAGTAACGAATTACTTTTTTATATTAAAATGCATTAGTGTCCGATAAAAATATGTAGATTCTTCGCTTCGCTTAGAATGACAACATATTATATAGATATAGAGTAGGTGTGGTTAGAAAGCGGCATCGCCGCTTTCTGACCACACCCCAAACATAAACAATTGATTGTCATTTCGAGCGAAGTGAGAAATCTCAATAATATTACTGATGTAAATGTTTACGGACAATAGTGATAAAAATATTTATAAATATTGATAAATCATATACAATTACAAACCTAAAAATCTTTAAAATATATAAATATGGAAAATAATAAAATTAAAGTATTATTGGCTGAAGATGATCCCAATCTGGGAAGTTTGTTGAAATCCTATCTGGAGGCAAAAGGTTTTCCTACTCAACTTTGTGTAAATGGTCAAATTGCTTTTGATGTGTTTAAGACAAATGATTTTGATTTTTGTATTGTTGATGTGATGATGCCCGTTAAAGATGGCTTTAGTTTAGTGAAAGACATGCGTAAACTGGATAACAAAATACCTATTTTGTTTTTAACTGCAAAAAATATGCAGGAAGATAAACTGAAGGGTTTTCAGATAGGAGCGGACGATTATATTACCAAACCATTTAGTATGGAAGAACTTCTAATGCGAATGGAAGCAATTTTAAGGAGAACCAAAGAAGGTGAAAAACAAAATCCAATTGACAATTTTTACACTATTGGGAAATACACTTTTGATTACAATCGTCAAATTTTAACTTTCGAAGGGAAAGATCAGAAATTAACTTCTAAAGAAACAGAGTTGCTGATGATTTTATGTAAAAGTGCAAATGAAGTGGTTGACAGGAGTGTCGCTTTAAATAAAATCTGGAAAGATGATAGCTATTTCAATGCCAGAAGTATGGATGTATACATTACCAAGCTTAGAAAATACCTTAAAG
>CAIUKU010000178.1 GCA_903899825.1 uncultured Bacteroidales bacterium
CTGAGTTTCTTAAATAATTTGAAAATTAGATAATTTGAAAATGAAGCAATTTGAAAATTTGAAAATAAAAAAAATCATTTCGTATTTAGTAGAAATAGTATAGAACATTTAATAAATATAGTATAAAACATTTAAAATCAATTTTATGAAAACATTAAAAATTTTATTTTTTGCAAGTATTATTTTATTTACTGCTTGTAAATCAAAAAACAATGATCAGGAAATTAAAACTCAGTCAGCAGATTCAACTGTAGTTATTTCAAGTATTCCTTCAAACACAAGCGGACAAATACCTGAAAAGACAATGCAATTAAGTGAAAAACAAGCTGTTTTATTCATTCAGAATTTTCATTTAACCAATCGTTGTGCAACTTGCAAAGCTATTGAAGCAGCAGCTCGAAAAACGCTGGAAACCTATTTTAAAAATGAAATTACAGAAGGACGAATTGTTCTTTCTGTTATTGATGTTGATGATGAGGCAAATAGCAAAATAGCTGAAAAATATCAGGCTGCTGGTTCAGGCTTATTTGTTACCAGATTATTTAAAGGAAAAGAAGAAACCAAAGATTTGACAGAAGATGGTTTTAGTTATGCTCGCAATGAAGAAGCCAAATTTATTGAGATACTAAAAAATCAGATTTCTGAATACTTGAAGTAAAAAAGTACTTAGAGTACTTAAAGTGGCTAAAGTACTAAAGTTTTAAAAAAGGCATAATTCTAAATTACTCTTATTAAATACAAAATAAAATGAAAAAGGTACTATTAATGATGGCGATATCTATTATCACTTCTATGTCTTACGGTCAAATTAAAGAATCTGTAACTACTGAAAAAAATATCAATGCTAATTTAAAACTACAAATTTACTATTTCCACCTTAGCAATCGTTGTCATACCTGTACCAGCATTGAGGCTGAGTTGCGAAAAGTATTGGAATCATTTTTTACTAAAGAGTTGAATGCTGAAATATTGAGATTTGCTGTACTTAATTGTGAAGCAAAAGAAAATGAAGCCTTGGCAAAAAAATATGATGCTTATGGTGCTACTTTGGCTTTTACCATTTTTAAAGATGGCAAGGAGATAAAGAAGATAGATTTAACCAATTGGGCTTTTTCAAAAGTGAACAAACCTGATGTGTTTGCATCCGAGTTAAAACAAAAAATTGAAGAAATAATCAGGTGAAAACTGCCACAAAGACACCAGGAAAAAATTAAGATTATTAATCAACTTATTGTCAATGTGCCTTTGAGATAAAAATAATTTTCAAATTTGATCATTTTCAAATTTTTAAATTATATGGAAGTATTACAAAATTTATTAGACAACAATAATATACCTTTCTTGTCAGCTTTTTTGTTGGGTATTATGACAGCCATTAGTCCTTGTCCACTGGCTACTAATATTACTGCTATTGGTTTTATCAGCAAAGACCTGGAGAACCGTAAAAAAATTTTCTACAACGGACTTTGGTATACCCTGGGTAGGGCCATCAGTTATACAGTTATAGGTGTCATTCTTTATTTCGGAGCCAGTAAGTTTCAGGTTGCCAAACTTTTTCAGTCAAATGGGGAGAAGTTTTTAGGCCCTTTGCTTATTCTGATTGGTATTTTAATGTTGGATGTTATCAAAATCAAATTCCCGGGCTTCCATGGATTGAGTGAAAAAATAGAAAAGAACAATAAAAATAACTGGTGGACAGCTTTATTGCTTGGAATCGTATTTGCATTGGCATTTTGTCCATACAGTGGTGTATTGTATTTTGGCATGTTAATTCCAATGACAATAAGCAGTCCTTCTGGTTTGTTTTTGCCTTTTATTTTTGCCATTGCCACAGGCTTACCGGTTATTATCATTGCTTATTTGCTGGCATTCAGTATTTCAAGTGTAGGTGGATTCTATAATAAAGTGAAAATTTTTGAAAAATGGTTCAGACGAGTGGTTGCAGTTGCATTTATAATTGTTGGATTGTATTATATGTATATTTTTTATTTTTAATTTGAAAATTAAACAATTTGAAAATTTGAAAATGGGGAAGGAATTATGCAATTTGAAAATGAGAAATTAATTTGAAAATTAAACAATTTGAAAATTTGAAAATGATTTAATAATTATGTTAATATCTTTTTTAAACTAATAATTGCATTATCAAACATACATAAATACAAATATCTCAAAATGATTGAAGTCTTCATTTTCAAATTAATACATTTTCAAATTAACAAATTATTTCTATGCGAAACGATAAAGAAAACATTATAGTTAAACTTAGTTTTGAATTTGCGATTCAGGTTATTGAATTTGCAGAAGTGCTTGAAGATAGTAAAAAATATGTCTTAGCCAGACAGATATTACGTTCGGGAACATCTATCGGAGCAAATATAAGAGAAGCTCAAAATGCAGAAAGTATAGCTGATTTTATTCATAAATTAAAAATTGCAGCCAAAGAAGCAGATGAATTGGATTATTGGTTATTGTTATGTAAACATGCAAAAAATTATACATACAATGAAGAATTGCATTCAAAACTAATTGAAATCATCAAAATTTTAAGCAAAATAATCTCAACATCAAAAAAAGCTAATTCAATAAAAAAATAACATTCAATTCAGAATATTTTCACATCAATACATTTTCAAATTATCAACAATTGTATTTTCAAATTTTCAAATTGACTCATTTTCAAATTATCTTCAAATGCAGTATCAAATTTTCAAATTAAAGAATTTTCAAATTGGAATAATTTTATTACCAGTTTGGTTCTTAATTTATCATAATTTACTTCCTTTTACCAATTGGTTGGTATTTGATATATTCGGAATGACCAAAGGGGAATATCTGGCAGAAGCCTTGTGGTTTTTTATTTTCGAATTCCCAAAAGTAATGCTTTTGCTTACGCTAATTATCTTCTTTGTGGGGATTATACGTAGTTTTTTCACACCTGAGCGAACCCGAAAAGCACTGGAGGGCAAAAAAACTTTTACCGGCAATGTAATGGCTGCTATGCTAGGAATTGTTACACCTTTCTGCTCATGTTCAGCTATTCCGCTGTTTTTAGGTTTTGTTGAAGCCGGAGTTCCATTGGGTGTTACCTTCTCGTTTCTGATAGCAGCTCCAATGATCAACGAAGTAGCCATTATATTGTTATATGGTTTGTTTGGTTGGAAAGTAGCGTTGATTTATGTAGTGACAGGTTTATCGATTGCCATCATTGCCGGATGGATCATCGGATTGCTTAAACTCGAAAAGTGGGTGGAACCCTGGGTGTATGAAACCAAGGTAGGGCATAACGGTATGGACGATGGTAAAATAGCTTTTGAAACGCGTATCAATATGGGTTTTGACGCTGTTAAAGAAATTGTAGGTAAAGTTTGGATATATGTAGCATTGGGGATAGCGGTTGGAGCCGGAGCGCATGGTTATGTTCCTGAGGATTTTATGGCTGCCCTTATGGGTAAATCTGCCTGGTATTCGGTGCCCCTCTCAATTTTAATTGGAATTCCATTGTATTCCAATGCAGCCGGAATTGTACCAATCGTTTCTGTTTTGATAGAAAAAGGAGCATCTTTAGGCACTGCTTTGGCATTCATGATGTCAGTAATTGGCTTATCTTTACCGGAAATGGTAATTCTGCGTAAAGTATTAAAACTCCCGCTCATATTCACTTTTATAGGAGTAGTAGGGGTGGGGATTATGATTGTAGGATTTTTATTTAACTTTATTTTTTAAAATATGGAAAAAAATAAATCAGGCTGTTCTTGTTCTGACAAAGTCGAAAAAACAGTTTTATCTTGCTCTGGTGCAAGTGATTTGGGAGAAATTACAGATTTATTGGCACGCAAACTTAAAACGAATAATCTGCGAAATATGAAATGTATGGCAATGATTGCCTGTGATGATAAGGTCCTGATTGAAAATCTGAAATCAGCCAATATTCTGGTGATTGACGGCTGTGCAGTTGATTGTGCCAAAAAGATTATGGAAAAAGCTGGTCTGAATAATTTCAGGCATATCCGATTGACTGATTACGGTTTTAAGAAAGGACAATCACCTGCAAATGAAGAAAATGTAAGTAAGGTGTATAATGATATTCAATACGTTTTTTAATGTTTTTTATGGAAGTCTTATTTGAAAATTATGGTATGATTATAAAGGGTGTAAGACATATCTCGCCCGGAGAAGCTATTGAATTGTGTAAAAAAGGGGCAGTAATGATGGATGTAAGAGAGGATTACCTCAATACTTTTAAAACCTTTGATGTGCCTCAGTTAATTTCTATTCCTTTTAGTGAGATGAAAAACAGATGGAATGAACTTTCCAAAGATATGTATATGATTCTTGCTGATTCTGTTGGATTGTACAGCCATGAAGCTGTAGAATTTTTGATAGAAAAGGGATTTACGAATATTGCCAATATGGCTGGCGGCATTGTGGATTGGGAAAAAGATGGATTACCTATGAAAATCAATACCAAAGAAAGATTGTCAGGTAGTTGCATGTGTCAGTTAAAGCCAAGGGAAAAATAAATATGGCAACTCTGAATATTAAGATATTAGGTGCAAACTGCAATAAGTGTAATACTTTGTTATTAAGGATTCAGCATATTGTTGCTAAATATCAACTGGATGCAGACGTTGAAAAATTTATGGATACCCAACTTAATATAAGCTATAATATATTCACAACTCCGGCTTTAATTATTAATAATCAAGTTGTTTCGAAAGGCTGTATGCTTTCTGAAAAGCAAATTATTAAAAAAATTAATTCATACTTAGCAGAGGATAAGCAAATAGTTTTTACAAATCAGGAAAGTAATAAGGCAAATAAAATTGTATTTTTTTCAGGTTTATTAATTATTTTAGCAGTTATTAGCTTTCTTTTATTAAAAAATAAACAAGCCATCAATACTGAAGAAAAAATCAATAAATCAGCAATTTATAAGCCAAATATAGCGGATAGCCTTCGCTTGATGTATGATTATTCTAAACAAAATACTACTTATGAACTTAGCTTTTTAGAATTTGGATCTACAGGCTGTCGTGAATGCAAAATGATGGAAGAAGTGATGAAAGCGGTTAAAATAAATTTTACAAATCGCATTAATGTGGTTTTTTATAATGTTACTGAAAAAGAGAACAAGTCTATCAGCAAACATTTTGGAATACAAATAATTCCAGTTCAAGTTTTGCTAAATAAAAACGGAAAAGAAGTTTTCAGACATATAGGGTTTTATTCTTATAAAAACTTATGCCTTGAGTTTAAGAAAAATGGATTAATTCGCAATTAAATCTTTTCAAATGAATATAAAATTGATTATTTTGAGTTCAATGATTGTATTTTCAATTGTTTTTCTATCCTGCAAGAAAGATGAAAACAAACAACTAACTCAACCAACAGATAATCTGGCTATAGATAGCCTGGTTGCAACAAAAACTAATATTAAGATTTATGAGCAAACTTTTATAACAGCTTATACCAGAGGGAAGAATCTTAAATTTCAATGGAATGCAAATCATGGAACTATCGAAACTACTGATTCTTCAACGGTTATGTATTGGGCATGTCCAAGCTGTGTCGGATTAAATACCATTGAATGTAAAGTTACCAACGATTACGGTACTGTTTCTGATACTATTATGATCAATGTATATTAATTAACGATGAAGAAAATACATATACTTATTTTATTGCTTTTGTTAATTTCATGTAAAAGCTTTTCTCAATGTTGTTCAGCAGGCAATCCTCTGGGTGGTGATGGCTCCAATGAAGGATTGAACAAAAATGAGCTCAAATTATTCACTTCCTTCAAGTACAGTTTATCTAAGAACTATTATCATCTGGATGCTCCATACGATATTCCCAATGTTGAAAAGAGTTATTACGATTACCAGAATATTTCATTTACCTATGGAATTTTCTCACGATTGTCAGTTTATACCGAATTGGGTTATTTTTTTAGTAAAACGCAGGAAGTTAAACTGACCAATGATCAAATCATCATTCAATCCAAAGGCTTGGGCGATTTAGGAGTAAGCTTGCGCTATATGTTACTGAAAACCGTTAAACCAGTTTCTCAGCTTGTTATTTCAGGGGGTGCAAAAATCCCGATAGGAGCTTTTAATGAAGAAATTGATGGAGCTATGGTGCCTATCTCTTTACAACCTTCTTCAGGTGCATTAAAATTCAATGCCGGAATTTATTATTCCAGAAAACGTGCTGACTTAAAATTTGGTTGGAATTCTTTTCTCTTTTTTGAAAGCAGCAACACCATTGATCAGGGTTTTTTGATTTATAAGTATGGTAATCTATTGCAGCTTTCTATTGCAGCAACTTATGAAATTCAGCGAAAACTAAACTTTATATTCAATTCAAAGTTTGAATGGAGAGCTCACGATCTAAGAGAAAAAGAAATGATGATTGAATCTACCGGAGGCAAAGTGTTTTTTTTGAATCCGCAACTGGTATATGCATTTAAACCGGGCTGGAGTTTAATTGCAATGGCAGATATCCCTGTATATAAATATGTGAATGGCTATCAGCTGACCCATAGTTTTTCGATTCAATTGGGTATAAGGAAAAGTTTAAAATTTTGTAATTCTGGAATTTAGAATTGAGTTATTAACAGTATTCTTAACCTATAGCTTAGCCTCAAATTAAAAAACCATAAAAAATATTATTTTATAATGTAATTTAAACAAGAAAACTGCCTGTAAAAATAAGGTTTTTTTTTTTATTGGTTTTATTGCAAAATCCATTTCAATCATATTTTTTTGATTAAATTTTATTTACTTTTGCAAATGGCTTTGGAGTTAGCCGTAAACCGCATTTAATAGCTGATGACTCCTACATTTACTTTGTTTTACAAAAGCAATATCAGTATATGTTTAAAATTATTCTTATTATTGGCTCGGGTAGTTTTTTGGGAGGCATCGCCCGATTTCTCACTTCCAGGTATATTCAAAACACTTTTATTTCTGCATTTCCTTATGGAACATTTCTGGTTAATATTATTGGTTGCTTATTCATTGGCATTATCTTTGGTATTTCTGAAAAAGGCAATCTAATGAATACTGAATGGAAAATGTTTTTAACCATTGGATTTTGCGGAGGTTTTACCACATTTTCAACTTTTGCTATTGAAAATCTTGCTTTGCTTAGAAACGGAAATATCTTTCATTTTGCGCTTTATACCGGATTAAGTGTTTTTCTGGGAATTATGGCAACTTATTTAGGAAATATGATTACTAAAATAGTATAAAGATGGAAACAAATTCAGATGTCAGATTATTAAGGATTTATATTAGTAATACCGATAAATTCAGGCATACTTCCTTATCAGAAGCCATTGTTTTTGCTGCCCGTCGTTATGGACTTTCGGGTGCAACTGTTTTAAAAGGGATAATGGGATATGGCTCAAGCAGGATTATACAATCAATAAAGTTCTGGGAAATTACCGAAAAAATTCCAATAGTTATTGAAATTGTGGATAATGCAGACAAAATTGAAAAGTTTACCCAAATTATTTTACCCTGGTTCGATAAACTTAAATACGGTTGTATGATAACTTCTGAAAAAGTGGAAGTCGTGCTTTATAAAAAGGGAAACCCAAAACGAATGTTTGAAAATTAGAAAACAGGATGTCTAATTCAAGAAAACAGTAATAAATTCAAGAACTGAAAATTATTTGTGAAAATATATCCTAGATTTTCAAGGATTTTCTTCAAATAATTATAGAGTTTTTATTTAATTATTTATCAATAGTTTAGATTGTGCAAATTTTCTTTTAGACTGCTTCTTAAACATTTTTTTGATTAAGTATTTAAAAAATATTGTTTTATCAATTTAATGTCGTATGTTTGCGTCATTAAACATTATAAAATGACAAAAGATATTTCAATTGAATATACTACAGATCAACAGCTAGTTGCAAATTATGCAAGGGTGTTGTCACATCCAGCACGAATAGCAATAATTCAACTTTTAGCAGAAAAAAAAGAAATCCGCACAGGAAATATTTCCGATTTTCTGCCTTTAAGCAGGACTACTGTTTCGCAACATTTGAAAGAATTGAAAGAAATTGGTATAATTAATGGAACCATTGATGGATTGAAAATTCATTATTGTTTAAATCCAATAAAACTCAACGAAATCAGAATTCTTTTCAATCAGCTATTTGATCAATCCATCAGCAACTTTATATGCAACTGCGATTAATTATTCACTCATTTAAATATATACAAAATGAAAAAAATCACAATGTTTATTTTATGCACAATGTTTGTAATGTCAAACATATTTGCACAGGGAGCAAAATCAGAAATCGGAAAAGCTCAGAAATCAGGTAAGACTACCTTTTTGATCGTAACAGACAAAACGGCAAAAGGAACGGATGCACTTATAAAGATTGCAGAAAATGCAAAGAAAAAGGCGAAAAATACAGTAGTAATCAAATTAGATCGGGATGATAAAGCCAATGCGGCTTTGATTGCAAAATACAGACTTGCCGGTGCTCCATTGCCAATGGTTTTGGTTGTTGCAACAACAGATGTGGTTACCGGTGCTCTTTCTGCTTCAGATGCAACAATCGAAAAGCTAATTGCCGATATTCCTTCCAAAAACCAGGCTGATGTTTTATTGGGTTTTGAAAACGGTAAAGCAGCCCTTATTATCTGCGGAAAGAAAAATGCAAAAGATAAAGATGCTATAATGAACGAATGTAAAACAGCCGCAGCAAGTCTTGGAAATAAAGCCAACGTTGTTTTTATTGATATTGATAGTAAAGATGAAGCTAATTTTATTGCGTTGTTAAATCCTGATAAAACTAAAACCACTGTTTTGATTTTTAATGGAAAAGGTCAGTATACTGGTGTCCATGAATCAAAAGCAAAATCAACCGATCTTGTAAAAACGGTAAATAAAAAAGTAGGTGGTTGCAGTCCGGGAAGTTGTGGGAGTGGTAAAAAATGCTAATAAACGCTTTCTATGAACTTATTTAAACTAGTCTGGATAGAACTCTGGAATAAAAAAACGCAGCTTATATCCAGTTTGATGGCGATAGTAATTGGAATCGGTGTAATTGTGGGTATCCGTACCATCAATGTATATTCCGAAAAAGCGGTAGCTGTTAAACTCGATAATCTCGGTGCCAATATTCTTGTATTGCCTCAAGCTGCCAGCATTGATGATTATTACACATCCGACATAGATGCTCCAACCATCCCCATGGAATATGTGGAGAAAATTTTAACTTCTGAGATTCAAGGTGTTGATAATTTATCGCCCAAACTTACCAGACGTATTGAAATTGGTGGTAAGAAATATGTGCTAACGGGTATTCAACCGAAGAACGAAATGGCATCCAAACCACTCTGGCAAAATACCGGCTTTGGCAAGGAATTGCAGGCAAGTTGTGCTCCTACTACAGAAGCAAATACAAGCCATGGTTATGAAGACGAAAAACTGAAACGCAAAGGAGTGGATAGTCTGGATTATTCTGAATGTTTGCTGGGTACTCAGGCAGCAAAAAGCCTTCATTTGAAAGTAAAAGATAAATTAAAGATACAGGGAACGGAACTTACTGTTGCAAAATTATTGGATGAAACAGGCACCGTGGATGATGACCGGATATTTGTGAATCTGAAAGCTGCACAGGAAATATTAGGTATCAAAGATCAGATCAGCGCCATCGAAATCATGGGTTGCTGTAATGCTATTTCGGATGGTCTGCTGGGAAAACTGAGAAATATATTACCCGATACAAGGATTACGACCATAGGTCAGATTGTATCCACCCAGATAGAAACCAATAAAATGATGAAAAAAACTTCCATTATTTTTCTGATTATCATTCTTTTTGTAGGCAGTATTTCTATCGGTAATTATATGTGGGCCAATGTGAATGAACGTAAAAAAGAAATTGGTATTTTACGTATGATTGGATGCTATAAATCTGAAATATACAAGATATTGTTGCTGAAAGCCTGTATTTTAGGATTGATAGGAGGGATACTGGGTTATGCTTTAGGTACATTTGCTGCTTATTATATGGGACCTGTTTTTGCACAAATAGAGGTGGCAGCCATCCCTTTGTTTTTAGTATGGGCAGTTTTAATATCTATCGGAATTTCAATTACAGGTTCTTTGCTACCTGCTTATTTTGCAGCCAGATTCGAACCATTTTCAAACATGCAGGAGGAATAAAATGAATATATTACATACAGAAAACCTATCAAAAATATACCACCACAAAGATGGGTTGGTAAATGCCCTGAAAAATATTTCACTTACTGCTGAAAAAGGAAGTTTTGTTACTATAACCGGTCCTTCTGGTTCAGGAAAGACAACGCTGTTGTTGACATTAGCGGGATTAATCAGACCCAGCTCAGGCAGTTTCAGTTTGATGGGGAAAAATCTGAGTTGTGTAAGTGACAGTGAACTGGCGCTTTTCAGAAGGGAAAATGTGGGCTTTATCATGCAGAGCTTTGCATTGATTCCTTATCTTACAGCTATCCAAAATGTAAAACTACCTTTGGCTTTGATTAAAATGAATAAAGCCATACAGCAGTCAAAAGCTGTGGAAGTATTGAAAACTGTGGGAATGGGAGAAAGAATGAATCATTTGCCCCGGGAATTATCTGCAGGACAGCAGCAAAGAGTGGCCATTGCCAGGGCATTGGTTAATGCTCCTTCCATTATTTTTGCTGATGAACCAACAGGTAATCTTGATCCAAAACTATCTGTCGAAATATTGGATTTCCTGAAAGCAATCAATCAAAAAAACAATATTACAATAGTTATGGTTACCCATAGCCCTGTTGCTGCTGATTACGGTAATGTGAGAATACATCTCGACAACGGTGAAATCAATACTATGACCAATAAAAATTAACTCAATGGACTCAATAAAAATACTGATATTATGTACCGGCAACAGTTGCCGCAGCCAGATGGCACATGGCTTTTTACAATCTTTTGATAAGAAGCTTACAGTTTGTTCAGCAGGAACAGAAGCTTCAGGAAAATTAAACCAAAAAGCTATTGAAGTGATGAAAGATATTGGTATCGACATCAGTCATCATACTTCGGATTCAGTAGATTTATACCTGGATCAGGAATGGGATTTTGTAATTACCGTTTGCGGTGGTGCCAACGAAAGTTGTCCTGCTTTTATTGGAAAAGTGAAACATCGTCTTCATATAGGTTTTGATGACCCATCCCATATAACAGGTTCTGAAGAATTTATCATGAGTGAATTCAGAAGGGTGCGAGACGAGATAAAAAATGGGTTTAAAGATTTTTATAATAATAGCATAAAAAATAATAAGAATGGAAAATCAAAATAATAATAAAGATTGTGGTTGCGATACTAATTGTTGTCAACCTGCTAAAAAGGGCAACTTATGGACAAAGATTCTTTTTGTTGTAATAATGCTGGCTGTAGTTTCAATAATAACTGTTAAGCTTGTTGGTAAAGATAACAATCAAAAGCTTGTTAGTCCGGCTAATGCAAAAACAAAAGATGTGAACTGTGCTGACTCTGCTAAGAAAGCATGTGATAAAGTTTGCGATCCTTCAAGTAGTTCTTCATGTTGCCCTCAATCTAAAAACTAATGCAAGAGTGGATTAATTCAGTATTAAGTTCTGATCATGCCGGAATAACTGTTTTGGTAGCAGTTTTCTTTTTGGGAATTGTTAGTGTATTTAGTTGTGGTTGTAACTTTGCAGTTATTGGCACTTTGGCAGCTTATACCGGTGCTATCGGTGCAACAAAAAAAACCAAAACAGTCATTGTAAGCAGTTTATTTTTTCTTTTAGGTATAGTTGTTACCATGTCTGTAATAGGTTTTGTTATTGGCTTTACAAGTGAATTTATAAGTACGTCATTAGGGAGTTATTGGAAAATCGGAGCAGGTATTATTTCAATTTTTTTCGGTTTATATATTATTGACCTTTTGCCTTTTAAAATACCTGGTATTTCAATGAGTTATAAAAATAAGAATAATGGTATAATCGGTGCTATCTTATTTGGTCTTATGATAGGCGGTTTGTCTTCTCTTTGTGGTTTATGTTGCAGTCCGATTTTTCCTGTAATTATGGCAGCTTCTTTTGTAAAAGGAAGTATGGTTTGGGGTATATTAATGTTATTTGCATATTCATTGGGATATGGATTTACGCTCACAGCTTCGATGCTAGGCTTAGGTTTAGGCGTTGGTAAAATATCAAATTCTCTTTCACGTGTTGCAATAGTTCTAAAATATGTTGGTGGAATAACATTAATATGCTTAGGTTTCTATTACTTATTTACCTTTTAAACGCTATGAATAGTAATTATATCATTGGTCAGATAGTTACAAAAATTGGTAATATTGAGCAGGTTTCTTCGGTTTGGAGTTACTCTGATATTCTCTCTACAATAAAGGTTCGTTGGTCGTTGGGTAGGATGAATTACATTGTAAAACCCGGATTATATGCAATTGGATTACCTGATGAAAGTTCAGATGTTTTTATTTCCTGTAATTTTAAATTAAGCTTTGATTATTTACGTCGTGCATTGCTGGGTTTCAATGCATGGATACTGGTTATTGACACTAAAGGTATCAATGTTTGGTGTGCGGCCGGTAAAGGAACATTTGGCACAACTGAACTTGTTCATAGAATTAAAGTACATGAACTTGATAAAGTTGTTCAACATAGAAAAATTATTGTTCCTCAGTTAGGTGCAGTCGGGGTAGCTGCTCATGAAGTTAAAGCAACCACAGGGTTTAGGGTCATATATGGACCTGTAAGTGCTGATGATATTAATGCATTTGTATCATTAAATTATAAAGCTACGAATGAGATGCGTAAAGTTAAATTCAGTCTTATGGACAGAATAAAACTTATTCCTGTTGAACTTTCATATGGCAAATACTATCTTTTACTTGTTCCTGCAGTATTTTTTATCTTATCAGGGTTTAATCCCCACGGATTTTCTGTTGATATTGCCTGGAATAATGGTGGTAAAGCTGTTTTAAATTTACTAGCAGCTTATATATCAGGATGTGTTTTTACACCAGTTTTACTTACTGTGATTCCTTTTAAAAGATTTTCCTTAAAGGGGCTCTTTATAGGTTGGATGATAGCTGTATTGTTATTGAAGATAAATTTTTTGGGAAATCAACTTATTGAAGTAATAGCCTGGTTTTTGATTATTGGCGGACTATCTTCTTTCCTTGGAATGAATTTTACCGGTTCCTCTACATTTACTTCTCTGTCGGGTGTTCAAAAAGAAATGAAATTGTCGTTGCCTTTGCAGATTATTGGGGTTTCGTTAGGGTTTATAACTTGGATAGTATCAAAATTTATTTAAAAAAACATGAATGGTTTAACTTATCTTAAGAATGTAATTACACTACAGCTGGATACGGTGAAATGTAACGGCTGCGGTATGTGCACAATTGTTTGTCCACATGAAGTGTTTTTAATAATAGATAAAAAATCTTTTATTAAAAATAAAGATTATTGCATGGAATGCGGAGCCTGTGCGAAAAATTGTGCAGCCAATGCAATAACTGTAAAGACGGGTGTAGGATGTGCTGCAGGTATCATAAATGGTTTGATAAATGGAACTGAGCCAAATTGCGATTGTTCTGGTTCAGGCAATAGTTGTTGTTAATATTAATATGAAAACAAGATTAAATTTCTAAGGCCATTTAACTTTATGGATTTTTCAGTCTATATTTACTGAAATCCATTAACACTTCGGGTTGAAAAAGAATTTTAAATAATAAACAATATGGAAAATAACGAATTAAAAAATATAGTAAAAGAAAAATATGGCGAAATAGCCATGCAAAGCAAAACAGAAAACGAAAACAGCTGTTGCGGTGTGGGTTCTTCCTGCTGTTCGGGTGTTGATTATACCATTTTCAGCGAAAGCTATGACAAACTTCAGGGATACAACCCTGATGCAGATTTGGGCTTGGGTTGTGGCATTCCTACTGAATTTGCCCTTATCAAAAAAGGAGATACGGTTGTAGACCTGGGTTCAGGTGCCGGCAACGATTGTTTTGTGGCCAGAGCTTTGGTAGGTGAAACAGGTAAAGTGATAGGTGTGGATTTTACTGAAACCATGATTGAAAAAGCCAGGCTGAACGCAGAGAAATTAGGCTTTAACAATGTAGAGTTTCGCTATGGAGATATCGAAAAAATGCCACTCACGGCCAATAAAGCCGATGTGGTAATCAGCAATTGTGTGTTGAATCTGGTGCCCGATAAAAAGCAAGCTTTTGATGAAATATACAGAATTTTAAAAATGAACGGACATTTTTCGATTTCAGATGTTGTATTGGAAGGCAAATTGCCGGCAAAACTCGAACAGGCTGCCGAAATGTATGCAGGTTGTGTATCGGGAGCTGTTCAGAAACAAGAATATCTGGATATTATAAAGTCCTGTGGCTTTAAGAATATCAGTGTTCAGAAAGAAAAGAAAATTACGATTCCGGATGAAATGCTGTTGAATTATATAGCTGCTGATGAATTAGAGGTACTGAAGCAGAAAAATACAGGCATTTACAGCATCACTGTATATGCCGAAAAACCTGATTGCAATTGCGATGGCCATTGCTGATCAAAAGAAAGTGGCTGTTTCAAAAGTTCTTAGTGGAAGGCTGTGACAGACTTTGTGTTAATTGAGTATTTATTTTGAAATCTTATACAGAGCACCACAGAGCATACACAGTGTACCACAGAGACTGAATATGGATATTTATCTATTTTGAGACAGCCTCGTATAGTTTTATTTTTTAACAAACCTAAATTTAATAACAAATGGACAACAACAAATTGAATATGAATGTAAACGAAAATCAAAGTAATAACGTAAACGAATCTTCATGCTGCGGGGCTAGTACCTCATGTTGCAAAGAAGATGACAACACCACTGTAAACAATATCATCAAAGAAGTGCTGACTGCAGCTCCTGTTGCTGAAAAGGCTTCTGGTGGATGTGGTTGCGGCTGCAATTGCTAATTTTACGAATGCTGCATTAGTTTTTAAATAATCAAATGTCAGGAGGCTGTCTAAAATGAACGTTGTGTGACTTTTTAAAACTTTGTGTAAGCTTGTGTAATTGAAATATTACACTGAGCATCACAGAGTTTACACAGAGTATCACAGAGAGGTAAAAATCATTTTTATTTCACATTTTTCAGACAGCTTCTTTTTTTTAGCTATAAAATGATAAAAATAAAACATGTATGAAATATCAATGACCAAACGCTAATATGTAAAGATGACGATAAGTTTAACCGATTGGCTTAACCGCTAAGCGGTCAAAAAGCCAATCTATTCTGAATAAATATTCGTTACGACCGCTAAGCGGTTTTCAGACCCATTTTTAAATTAAATCATTTTCAAATTTTCAAATTTAAAAGAGATGCCTTCAAATAAACGATTAAACTTTTTAGACCGCTACCTGACGCTTTGGATATTCCTGGCTATGGCAGTAGGGGTGATGTCGGGTTATATATTTCCTGCCATTGCACAATTCTGGGAATCCTTAAAATCTTCACCCGAAAGCACCACCAATATCCCCATTGCCATCGGACTCATTGTAATGATGTATCCACCATTGGCTAAAGTGAAGTATGAAGAACTGGGCGATGTTTTCCGCAACTGGAAAGTTTTAACACTATCGCTGGTGCAAAACTGGCTGATAGGACCTGTACTGATGTTTGCACTGGCCATTGCGTTTTTTAAGCTTTTCCCCGGCGAAAACAATGCCAACCTGCCTTATATGTATGGCATCATCATGATAGGACTGGCACGCTGTATTGCCATGGTGATTGTATGGAACGATCTGGCCAAGGGCGACACCCAGTATGCTGCCGGTTTGGTTGCTTTTAATTCCATCTTTCAGGTATTGTTCTTTTCGGTGTATGCCTATGTATTTATAGCTGTATTGCCGGGCTGGTTCGGCATACCCACCAGCGATGCAGTAGCAAAAATTACCATTGCTCAAATAGCCGAAAGTGTATTTATTTACCTCGGCATTCCTTTTCTTGCCGGTTTTCTTACTCGCTTTATCCTCATCCGTGTAAAAAGCAAACAGTGGTATCATACCAAATTTATACCTAAAATAAGTCCACTTACGCTGATTGCTTTGCTGTTTACCATCGTGGTGATGTTCTCGCTCAAGGGCGAATACATTGTAAAGATTCCTTTGGATGTGGTGATGATTGCCATTCCTCTGCTGATCTATTTTGTAATCATGTTCTTCGGCTCTTTTTATATGAGTAAAAAAGCCGGTGCTACTTACGGACAAACAGTTACTTTATCGTTTACCGCTGCCAGCAATAATTTTGAACTGGCTATTGCGGTGGCCATTGCCATTTTCGGCATGAATTCCGGCGAGGCTTTTACCGCTGTCATTGGTCCTTTGGTAGAAGTTCCCGTTATGATAGCATTGGTAAATGCTGCATTTTGGATGAAGAAGAAGTATTTTCAAAACAGTTTGTAAAGTTTGTAAAGTTATAATGTGGCTTCGCATATTGGAAGTCAATTATTTGATGATATAAATTAGCATAGCTAATTAAGAAATAGAACAAGTTATAAGACAATAAACCGTTTACTCTTACTCTTTAACAAATTTCTTTACATACACTCATTTTGCAGTTTTATTTCTAAAATATATATTCCTATTGGAAAAGTTGAAATATCAATATTTGTCATTACACCTTTAGAATTTAGAGTCTTAACTCAAGATTTATCCTGAAAGAAGTTTACATAAGCATACAGATATAACCCTGCCACAAAATGCTTAGGATATGGTTTTAGAAATTAATCTATACTCCATCAATTACTTATTTATCATCAGTTTCTGAGTTATTCTCCTTTCATCAGATTTGATTTCAAGCATATAGATTCCGTTTTTTAAATATTCAACATTGATCCGGCTCTGATTCTGTTCTAAAACCTCCGTCCTGATCAGTTTACCGATTACCGAATAAATATTTACTATCAGCTTGGTATTGTTTGGGTTTTCAATATTCAGATTTACGATGTCAGTGGCAGGATTAGGATAAATGGAGGAAACAAGAGGCAGGCTTACTGTATTGTTATCAATTGCCAAAAGGCTTCCACAATAAATTTGTTTATTATACGAAGCGTAATTCGAGTAAGCATAAGTAACATCAGCTTTCAAGGCATTGACCGTTGCAAGACTCATGGTTTGGGATTGCAGAACGAGGCTTGGGTGAACATTGGTCATATTAAATGCCATATCGTCGTTACACAAGCCGCTCCCATTGCTATCTATCACGGCTATCACACGGCCTTCATTAAACCCCATTCCAACGTGAACTGTCGTAGAACCGTTTTCGGTGAGACCCCTGAATTCAACATTTTTATTGGTTGTAGCAGTGTTTCCGTAGGCTCGTTTTTTCCAGACAACAGATCCGCTGTTCGAAAGATTTATCATGGCAATGGTGAAGGCCGAGTTATCGTAAATACTTCCGTCAACAATCACGTTTTTCCCGTTGTTGATAGCTTTGATATCATGAAGGATAAACTGGTCATAGATTACTGTCAGTTCGTTGAACGATTGCAGGCTGAGTGCCTGGTTGTAAATTGCCACAAACTCGGTTTTATTGTTGTTGCTACTGTTATAACCTCCCAAAATGGCATATCCACCGGTAGTATTTAGTTTCACAATGCGGGTAGGGATTATCTGCATTGCCGTGTAGGTATAGGCCGAATGCGAATTGATGCTTCCTGTAGCACTGATTTTTATGGTCAACAGGGAGTTGATGTTGTAACTCGACGAAACCACGTATTCCGATACATCGGCTATGATACTATAGCAGGTAATTCCTCCTGTGCTCAGGGGGTACAAATACTGGTTTTGCCACTCTATGCTACCATCGGCAGCACATTTTATGATAAAATTAGATAAAGGATTCTGCCCGCCTCCTATCAAAAAGCCGTTGTCGCCGGGCAAAGCTTTCGAAAGTGCTATTGAATTCACATTGCCTGAAGTCAGGTAATATATTTTCTGCCATAGCAAAGCACCAGCTGAACTGAATTTCACAATCCAGGTAGATGCTGTATACTCATGCGAGCCCATTAAAAAATAAAAACTACCGTCGTTGGCTTCCACTATTTTTGGAGAACCGATTTTGATGTTGGCATCGTTGAAAACATATTTCCACGTCATGTTGAAGCTGTTGTCCCAACGGATAATCTGAACTTTGTAGGTGCTGTCGAAACCTGTAGTGATATATCCACCGGAGGAAACTTTTTCAATTTTTTCAAAATAACCGTTGTTGGCTACCTTGAGGTAAGCAGTGTTTTGAGCCTGAATCAGTATCACGCAAAGCGACAGAAGTAATGTAAATTTTAGTTTTTTCATAAAGGGTTTTTAATTGTTTGATAAAATGAGATGATTGCCATTAAGACATTAAGATTGGGGAATGGGTTGTATGGGGAGGGAAAAATTGTTAGTTAGCTTCTTTGTCTGATAGTTGATGGGTTTGATGCATACAATGATAAGGTTCCTCAGCTTGCTGCTGACGAGAAGTATAAGCTTCCTTTCAGTTTGAATGCTGAATTGTTTATGTGGTATTGTTGTTAAAGTCCGCTTTTAGTAATGAATCTTCAGTTATTCGAGTTTACTTATTGCTCTGTTTCTATAGTATATCAATAACTTAAGCTTTTTATTTTTCGTTCTGCTTCACTGTCATTTATGAGTTCGTCCAGTCGTTTAAGTCTTGTTGTTTCCTGCTTTGCACTCATTACCCATTTGAGTGCAGGTTTGTGATAGGAGGGAGGAAGCGATTGAAAAAATGTCCATGCCTTATTGTTTGCTTTAAATTTTTGTTCAAAATCGTCAGGAAGTTTTATTGCTTCATTCTCATAGGCATATATTCCTGATTTATGTTCTTTTCTCAGTTTAAAAATCTCAAGTCCTGCTGCCTGCATGAGTCCCTGCTTTGTAAGCACTTCAACTTTTTTGATGTTAATAGCACTCCAGATACTTGTCGGTTTTCTGGGAGTGAAACGAATACAGTAACTGTCCTGGTCTATGGATTTGCGAATGCCATCTATCCAGCCAAAACAGATAGCCTGGTCAACGGATTGACTCCAGGACATACTCGGTTTGCCACTCTTAACCTTATAAAAGCCAACCAACAAGGCTGTTTCTTTTTGATGGTTTTCTTCCAGCCATTTCCTGAAATCGTATTGATTTGCGAAAAATACGGGTGTCATACTCAACATTATTTTCTTTTATTTATTGCAAATATCAATGCTGATGAAATCATACACATTACGATAGCACTTAAGATCAATGAATTGTTCTTCTGTAAAATTCCAATAATGAAGTCACCTGCAAACATTACCAAAAAGAAAATGTAAGCAATAGTCAGCATGGGAACTGATTGCTTAAATGTTGCAAAGACAAAGATAAAACCAAGGGCAAATTGCCGGGCAGCCCACATATAAATTAAGTAGTCAACGCCTTTCGCGTTTAGGTCAATTGTCTCAAGTACCGATTGCGGTGAAAAGCATATTGCTATACTTACCAAAAGCTCAAGTAATGCAAAAAGTCCTGATACAATGAGTATCCATTTTGGTAATGATTTTTGTCCTACTGTCATAAATTAAGTTTATTGTTGTGTTAAATCATACATTCAGCAAGCTTTGATATTTTATACGACAAATGTACAAATATTCTATTATTTTATTTAATAAAAAACCCTGGACAGTAATTAGCTACGGTATTTGCTGTTTACACTTTAGTGTTTGTAAAGCTTAATAAAGAAAGATATTCGTATAGTTAATTATTGATGGTTTGGGTAGAGCAAGTAAAAGATTGCAAACGACTCTATGGTTGGGTGCAATTAAAGATAAAGGGGTTATTGGCATTGAATTAACTGATAAGACGGCTATTATATTTTGTAATGTATGTTATTCATCATCATCCTGTTCATAGTATTCATTATTTTCACTCTTTTTCTCTTTCGTATTAATTTGTAATCCATAAGCAAGGTAAAAAAAATAAAATGGAATTATTAACCAGAATAAAATAAACACTTTATGAAAACCATTCAATCGGGCACTGTTGGTTTCAATGTTTTTATATCCAGTGAAAATTGATTGTAGGGTACCCGTTTTACTGTGAAATAATACATCTGCTAATATGCCCAGCAAATGTATACCTGCAAAAATCAAAAAGAGGTTTGCTGATACTTCATGGGATTCTTCCAGAAAATCTTCGCTAATTCCAATATTTAATCCGTTGTTCCCGCTTGTATATAATAAGTATCCGGAAATACCACATACAAGGCCGACTATAAGAATTAAGAGCATAACTACAGATGCTGCAGGGTTATGTCCTGCATATATCTTAGTTTTTGAGAAATATGTAGTGATAAATTCTTTCTGACTTTTCAAGCTTATTGGAAAATCCCTGAAATTTGAATACATAGGTCCGAATAAACCAAATAATAATCTGAAAATTAATAATATACCAACAAATGCCCCAAATGCAAAATGCAAATTTTCAAGATTATCAGAATTGCCTAAAATATAAGCAGTTGTAAATCCAATGGCTAATAACCAATGAAATATTCTGGTGGGAAATGTCCAAATATAGGTTTTCATAATTTTCTAAATTTAGTTTAAAAGATGATACTTACTGTTTTAAAAATGCATAAAATGTTTCTAGAATCTCCTTTGTGGTTAACAATACATTTATTTTGCTTAGTCAGCTTAAGCTTTTGTGTACTTTTTTACAAATGTACAATAATTCAATTATCATGTGATTTATTTAACAAAAACCCAGGGCATTTTTCTGCTCCGGGTTTTACCGTTTAAGAAATTAAAGTATAGAGGCTTAAATAAGCAGTATCTAAAGCATTTTGCACAATGAAGTTAAAAAGAGCGGGTAATAAAAAAGAAAATAATTATATGCGCTTTGCTACACTCTTATTCAACACACTTGCTCGAAATTGGAATTGATCTCAGCTATATACATGCACTTTCAGGAAATAAAAGCAGCAAAATAACTGAAATTTATACACATCTGATACTGAAAAAAGTTTGCGAAATATTAAGTCACCATTTGATGAATTTATAAAAAGATTGTATATTTGTAAAAAGCGAAAAAGGGAAAAACCTTACATAGCCAATGCAATTAGGTAGATATTATAAGGTTTTTTCAATAAATAACGACTTGTGCGACACCCAAAAAAAACAGTGCAAACATGACAGACAAATTGAAAAAATATGAGACTATTGGTTGTTGTGGAGTAGATTGTGGATTATGTCCAAGATACTATACAAAAGGGGATTCTGCTTGTCCTGGTTGTGGTGGATTGAATTTTAAAGAAAAACATCCTTCATGTGGATTTCTGACTTGTTGCGTAATTAAAAATGGATTTGAGGTTTGTTCTGACTGTAATGATTTTCCTTGCAAACGATTTGACGCAGAGAAAGACGGCTTTGATTCATTTGTGACTCATAAAAAGGTGTTTTCAAATCTTGACTTCATAAAAAGAAATGGGATTGACCTTTTTAATGACAAACAAAAAATTAGGATGAGCATATTGACTGAGTTTCTGACTAATTTTGATGATGGACGTTCTAAAAGTTTTTTCTGTATAAGCTGTGCTTTATTGCCTTTGGATAAATTACAAGAGTCTCATGATATGGTTAAGAATTTTAAGGATACAACAGATATAAAAATTAAAAATAAACGATTACGGGAGTTGTTGTCAAAAACTGCTGATACTTTGGAGATTGATTTGAAATTGAATACTAAAAAATAATATTTATGGAACTAATAGGTAAAGCAACTATACATCCGTTAATTTTTTATACTGGAAAAATATCGGGTTATCTTACATGGATTAATTCATTTCTAATGTTATGTGGCATTGAATTGATAGATAAGAAAACGGTATATTTCAATAATTATATTTCTGCATTTCTGCTATTTATTGGATTACTATTTACTGTAATTAGTCTTATTAATTTAGGTAAATCAACTCGTTTAGGAATTCCAACGGAGGATACAGCATTAAAAACAAATGGAATATACAAAATTAGCAGAAACCCCATGTATGTTGGATTTAATTTAATCACAATTACCTCAATGATATACTCATTAAATTGGATTGTAATAATTTTAGGGATTTACAGTTTGATAACTTATCATCTGATAATAAAGGGTGAAGAGGATTTTATGATTAAAAGATTTGGGAATGATTATAAAATTTATCAATCAAAAGTAAGGCGGTATTTATAGAAAAAATGCATATACGCATAACATTCAGTCGTATAGCCAAAATCCCCTTCTCAAAAAATCCCATTAAGAAGTACAACTAATGGACTATTGGTCTATACGGTCCCGAAAATTTCGAACGGTATAAGTTGTTCAGCGAAATCCCTGGCTTTACTGTTTGTTATCCATAGAGGAAAAACATAGGCATATTTTTGCTTCATTACATTGGTGTCATCTCTCGTATTTCAACCGTATATTCTTCATAATATTACAATATATTCCTCAGCTTATGCTAAAAAGCATTATTTTTGAAGAAGATTAATATTAAACAGAACTTTTTAGACGAGCTGAGGTTGTGTCCCGGCAAAAATAGAATTAGCATTACAGAACTTATATTACTTAATATTGTTATGTTTCTGACATATTCATTCAGGTATTTTATAATTATAGGTAATTCTTTCGTTAATTGTAAAACGCTAAAAAATGTTTGGAGTAGTTTGTAAAATAGATTTTCAGAAATATTTTGGCAATTTATATGAAATTGTGCTTAACTACCATCATTTTGAACGATGACTGTATGGCTGTTATTGCTAAGTATATTTATACTCAAGGCTTGGTCACTGGCAGTCTTTTTTATAGATATTATATGGGATACGTATTAATATAGCGTAGTTTTTTTCTGGTTTTAATATTCTTAAATGCATAAATTAATTAGAAATGTATAAAATAGAAGCACCTTATATCAACGGAAAATTTCTTTACTATGCATTTGTTGCCGGAGGAAACCAGATACTTCAACATCAGATAGAAATAAATAGAATTAATGTTTTTCCGGTAAATGATAAAGACACTGGTACTAACCTTGCATCCACCATTCGTTCAGTAATCGACAATATCAAACCTCACAAATCTTATAAAACTACGGTAAATAATATTGCAGATGCTGCATTAATGGGTGCCAGAGGTAATTCGGGCGTGATTTTCGCTCAGTTTTTACACGGGCTGAGCAGGGAAACCATGAACAAACCCAATATTACCCTTCCTGAATTTGCAGAAAGCGTGAGTAAATCGATACCTTACCTCTACAAAGCCATTACCAATCCTGTTGAAGGCACTATGATAACTGTTATTAAGGATTGGTCTGACTTTCTTAATACCAAAAAAGAAGCCATTCATGATTTTAAAAATGTAATAATTGATTCTATTGAAGTATTGGAAAAATCATTGGCAGAAACTACCTTCAAATTGAAAGCACTCAACAAATCCGGTTTTGTTGATGCCGGAGCTAAAGGTTTTGTTTTATTTATAAAAGGAGTCATTGATTTTATAATTAATAGAAAAATCCGGAATCTGAATATTGTCTCACATGAGAGCATTTCGCTTATTCATACTGAAGATGTTACTAATGAAGAAATTATGCATCGTTTTTGCACAGAAGCAATCATTAAGAATCTGAACATAAACAAAACAGAACTTCAAAATTTGTTAAGTGAAAATGGTGATTCTATTGTTGTAGCTGGTTCAGAGAGCATTTGCCGCATTCATTTACACACCAATCATCCAGCAGCCGTTTTTTATCAATTGAAAGATAAGGGATGCATCACTTTTCAAAAAGTTGATGATATGGTTCGCCAACAGGAAGTAGTTAGCAGCAGGAAATGGAACATAGCACTGGTCACCGATTCCAGTTGTGATTTGTCGCAGGAACTAATCGATTATTATCAGATTCATGTAGTTCCGATTAACTTGAATTTTGGAGATAATCATTATTTGGATAAAGTAAGCATTCAACCCGATCAGTTTTACGATTTGCTTGAAACACAAGCTGAATTTCCCAAAACATCTCAAATAAACGAACAGGCTTTTACCAATTTGTATTCACATCTGGCATCGCATTACGACGCTATTATAGCTGTTCATCTTACAGGTCAGTTTAGCGGTACTTATGCCAATAGTTATAAAGCAGCTGAGCGAATTTCGAAAGAGTTTAACAAAGCTGTTCACGTAATCGACTCTAAAAGTTTATCAGGCGCATTGGGATTGATTGTACTGAAAACTGCCCAAAACATTGAAGCCGGCCTTGCGTTAGAATCAATTATTGATTCTCTTGAAAAAGATATCATTCAATCTAAAATATTTGTCAGTGTCAGAGATTTAAAATTTATGATTAAGGGTGGAAGGGTATCAAAACCTAAAGGTTTAATCGCAACTACATTTGGAATAAATCCTGTTATTTCGATGGATAAAAATGGAAAATCCCTGCTTTTTGGCAAAACTTTCAGTCAGAAAGCAAGTTTGAATAAGATTTACAGACATATCAAAAAGATAAGCGCTGGAAAGACCGTGTGGAACTATATTGTACTGCATGCACATAATCCTGAGGGAGCTCAAATGGCAGTAAGTAAAATGCTTGAAATAACCGGACTTGAACCAATTTCGGTTGTTGATATTTCTCCTGTAATTGGTATGCATGCCGGAAACGGCGCCATTGCTGTTTCTTTGATGTTTAACCATTAATACTTCAATTATGATGAATTTATTTTTACAGGCATCTTTGCTCATTTGGATACTGCTAAGTCTCTTATGGATTTGGAGCACAATCATAAAAAATGTTAGTATCATTGACCTTTTTTGGGGTTTTGGTTTTGTAGTAGTTAATGCATTCTATGTATTTATGTCGGGTGAATTAAATGCCAGAAAGATACTGATATTGATATTGGTTAGCATTTGGGGTTTAAGGCTTGCCATTTATCTTGCCTTTAGGAATATTGGCAAAGGAGAAGATTACAGGTATCAGGAATTCAGAAGAAAATATGGTGAAGCGCGTTATTGGTGGTTCAGTTATTTTCAAACATTCTTGTTGCAAGGCATTTTGATGATGATAGTATCATTGCCCTTATTAGGGATTAGCAAAACTAATTATTCAGGAAATCTGAATCTGCTTGATTACCTGGGAATTTTAATTTGGTTGATTGGTTTTGCTTTTGAAGCAGGAGGAGATTTTCAATTATCACGTTTTAAGCGAGATATCCAAAATAAAGGAAAGGTATTGAATACAGGTTTTTGGAAATATACAAGGCATCCCAACTATTTTGGCGATTCGGCTGTGTGGTGGGCTTATGCACTAATATGTATTGCAGCCGGAAGTTACTGGCCGATTTTGGGTTCCATTGTTATGACTTTGCTGATTATCAAAGTATCGGGTGTGGCCTTGCTTGAAAAAAACCTCAAGCATACAAAACCACAATACAAAGAATACATCCGGAAGACAAGTTCTTTTTTCCCTTTCTTCCCAAAAAAATAAGCAAGCATGGATTTTATCTTTAAAAATATCTGGTTTATACTTTTTGTTGCATGGGGCTTACCGTTAACATATTACAGAAGCAAATTTCGTAAAATAGTTTACCAAACCGATAGCTGGATGATTAACATTAAGCCTGTCTTTTTTAAAGAAATCAAAGGACTTTTTGGAAACATATTTCCTGATAATAATGCATACAAAAAGTTCAGAAACTTTTATCTTTTTTACCTTACAATTTATTTGCTTTTATTTATTACATATTTAGTTTTTGATAAAAACTCCGAAAAAATGGAAAAACTAGTTTTAGGGAGCAGCGTTCCTACATTTGAATTAAATGATCAGAATGGCAAATTATTTTCATTGGCTTCAGTTTTAGGCAAGAAGAATCTGGTGATTTATTTTTATCCCAAGGACGACAGCCCTGGATGTACCAAAGAAGCGTGTTCGTTTCGTGACCAGTTTGAAGTGTTTGCCAATGCAGATGCCATCATAATTGGAATAAGTGCCCAATCTGTTGAAAGCCATTTTGAGTTTGCCAAAAAACATCGGCTGAATTACATTTTACTGAGTGACACTGGAAATAAAGTACGCAAATTATTCGGCGTTCCGTCCAGCTTTTTTGGATTGATTCCCGGAAGAGTTACATATGTTATAAACAAAGAAGGGAAAGTTGCCTATTTATTTGATTCTCAAATTCAAGCTGAAAAACACGTTGATGAAGCTTTACGCATACTAAAGGGATTGAAATAAAAACATATAAAATACTCGATGGAAATGATTGAAAAATTTCTTACGATTTGGTATTTTTATGATATATTCCTCAGGTTTTGCTAAAAATCATTATTTTTGAACAAGATTATTATACCGAGGTTTTTGACAAATTGACCTTAAAGCTAAAATGAAAACCAACATAAAATCAAAATGACAATGAAATATATTTTGACAACTTTATTTCTGTTTATTATAGAAGGATCATTCGCTCAATCAAAATTTCCTGACTTTTTGCAGGGGACCTGGAAAATGGGAAACAAAGAAATATATGAGCATTGGGACAAACTTAATGAAAATACCTTAAAAGGATTTTCTTATGAATTGAAAGGCAGGCAAATGACAATTTCTGAATACCTTGACATTTCACGTCTCAAAAAAGAAATCACCTATACTGCTACTGTGCTTAACCAAAATCAAAGCAAGGGAATAAATTTTAAGCTAACGAAAACGGACAGCACATTTACTTTTGAAAATCCTGATCACGATTTTCCTAAAAAGATTGTATATCAAAAACTGAGCGACACAGAAATATTTGTGCAGGTATCAGACGGCAAGCAAAAAATCTTTGCATACAAGATGCAAAAGCAGCTTCAGGAAAATACCTCCAATGACACAACTGTATCAAACCCGAATTTTGATCCCGTTTTAGCTCAAAAGTTGGGAGCAGATGATTACGGTATGAAAAGATATATATTGGTTATGCTCAAAACCGGAACAAATCAAACAACGGATAAGGACATTATCAATAAAAGCTTTCAGGGTCATATGGATAATATAAATCTTTTGGTTAAAGAAGGGAAAATGATCGTAGCCGGACCACTTACTAAAAACGATAAAACATATCGCGGAATTTTCATTCTTAATGTAATTACTTTTGAGGAAGTCCAAAGTTTATTGCAAAACGACGCTGCGATTAAAGAAGGTTTATTGGACTTTGAACTTTATAAATGGTATGGATCGGCAGCCTTGCCTGAATATTTGGAATCTTCAGACAAAATCTGGAAAGAAAAACCGTAAAAAGTAATAAAATATTGACATAGCAGCTATTCATTTTTTGTATTTATTAAAACAGCTTGTTTTACCATCCCTTTTTTATGGTTGATAAACTTCATTATTTCAACCTCATCACTTGATATGGAAGTTCTGACTGACAAATCATTTATTATTTTCCATTCAGCTACATAAGCTCCGGCTCCATCAGAAAAAAAACCTTTTAAAAAATAGCCTCCTTCTGTTGGCGTTAATTTGAATTGCTGTTGAAGTGGAGTATCACCAATCCATGGATTATACATCGAACTGACATCTAATTTTACCTTATACTTATTGATTTTTAAAACCATTTTATCAAGTTTTGTAAAAGGCATTCCCCAGTCTGTTCCAAATATTAATTGATTGTCAATTTTATATATTGCACTCCAATCGAAAATCATTTTTCTGGAAATTACATGCTTTGTACTATCGAAATCAGAAATTTCAATATATAAGCTGATATTCTTTTTAAAAACTACTTCATACTTTCTTGATTGTCCATAAGTATAAGATGAATCCGTTAAAAAACATATACAAAGGAAACTAAAAAAAATAAATGTTTTTCCCATTCTAAAGCTATTTATATAAAAAAAACAACAAATAAAATATTCCCCCAATAACTTAATAACTTATTCCCCAATAACTCAATTCCCCAATAACCAATAACTCAATAACCAATCCCGAATTACAATTTCTAACTCATGCTTCGTAAGAAATTTATAGCTCGGGACTTCGCAAAAGCTCAGTAACCAATAATCATCAACTAAACCTGATTGCCTTTACCACCGTAATTTTAGATACAATATAGGAAGGAATCATCAGTGCCAGCGTACATACAGCCAGACTTCCTGCATTGATAAGAAGCATATGGATGAGGTTGAGGTTAACAGGAACTGTTTTTACATAATAAGAAGCCTGATCGAGTTTAAGTATACCATATTTATCCTGCAGCAACCCCAGTGTCAGTGCAATAAAATTACCCCATAGCATACCCAGCAGGCAAATATAGAGTGCATTGTATATAAATATTTTCCTTATACTCAGGTTGTTGGCTCCCATGGCTTTTAAAGTTCCGATAAGATTGGTTTTTTCGAGTATCAGTATTAACAGTGTCGAAATCATTGTTACCGAAGAAATCAGTGCAATAATAACTATAATAACCACCACATTCATATTGGTAAGTCCCAGCCAGTCGAAGATTTCGGGATGAAGTTCCCTGATGGTTTTGGCATTCAGGTTGTAGCCTATGGTTTGATATACTTCATTGCCGACTGTATTCAACTGATTGAAATCTTTAATCAGTACTTCATAACCATCCACTTTGCCGGCATCCCATTGGTTGAGTTTCTGGATGTGGGCAATGTCGGCAAAAACAAATTTCTTGTCAAATTCTTCCAATCCTGTTTCGTATATACCTTTTATTACGAAAGGTCTTCCTTTTAAACCGTCGTCACCAATAAAATAGGTTTTCAATTTATCGTTCAGCTTCAGTTTTAGTTTGTCAGCTAAAAATCTGGATACAATCACGTCATTGGTCTTAATGTTGTCATTTACACTAAATATGCTTCCTTCCACCATGTTTTTTTTCATAAAACTCCAGTCGAAATCGCTGCCAACCCCTTTGAGTATAAAACCCTGTATCTGTTCATCTGTTTTGATCATCCCGGCTTTATTGGCATAAACCTGTACATGTGCAACACCATTGATTTGTTCCAGATCACTTACCATCTGACTGTTTTTCTCAATAGGTAAAGACTCGAAAGAATGATTCAGGTCAAAGTTGCCGATGCGGATATGTCCGCCAAAACCAATTACTTTTTCGGTAATTTTTTGCTGAAAACCGGTAACCACTGCAACTGATAGAATCATTACCGCTACTCCCAGTGCAATACCCGTAATAGCTACCCTTATGATGGGTTGCGAAATATTTTTCTTATTTTTGCTTAAAAATCGCCTGGCGATAAATAATTCTAAGTTCAATGGAATAATTATTTAATTTTACAAATCTACATAATTTTCCTGAATGCAAAGTTTGCAGGACTTAGAAAAAATAAATATTAGATGATTAAAACCGGTTTTTGGCTCTTTGTTTAAAACTTTGGATAATTTTTAATGCAAAGTTTTCGCGAAGGCAACCAAAAGTCCATAAATTTTGTCTGATAAAAGCAAACTAAAAGATACAAAAACGATGGTAAACAAAAAAATCATACTGTTATTATTCCTGATTTCTATCTTAAACTGCAAGGCGCAGGAATTTAAAATTGTAAATAAGCCATTACGGAATATAGCTATTCAGACAGCTGCTGAGCAAACTGAAAAATATTTACCTTTAATTAAGAACCGGCAGATTGCATTAGTTGCCAACCCGACTTCTATGATAGGCAAAACTCATCTGGTGGATAGTTTGTTGAAGCTAGGAATTTCTATCCGCAAGGTTTTTTGTCCGGAACATGGATTCAGAGGCAATCAGGAAGCAGGTGAAAACGTTCAGAATTTGACAGACCCTAAAACCAAACTTCCCGTCATTTCACTATATGGCGAAAATAAAAAACCTAAGCCTTTAGATTTAAAGGGAATAGATATCGTAATTTTTGATATTCAGGATGTAGGTGCGAGATTTTACACTTATATTTCTACCCTGCATTATGTAATGGAAGCCTGTGCAGAAAATAATATTGAAGTTTTGGTATTGGATCGTCCCAATCCGAATGGTTATTATGTGGATGGTCCTGTTCTGGATATGAAATTTTCTTCTTTTGTGGGCATGCACCCCGTACCTATAGTCCATGGTATGACCATGGCTGAATATGCATTAATGATTAATGGTGAAAAATGGCTTAAAAATGGCATACAATGCAAATTACAAACGATAGTTGTTAATAACTATAATCATACCGATTGTTATTCACTTCCGGTAAAACCTTCTCCGAATTTGCTTAGCATGAATGCCATTTACCTCTATCCAAGCCTTTGTCTTTTTGAAGGAACAATAATAAGTGTTGGAAGAGGAACCAAAAAACCATTTCAGATACTGGGACATCCCAAAATGGATACTACCGTTTTTTCATTTACACCCAGGGCAATAATAGGCATGAGCAGTAACCCTCCCTATAAAGACAAAAGATGTTTCGGTTATGATCTCAGCGATTATTCCCTGAACATTCTTAGAAATGATAAAAAGATTAATTTGTTCTGGCTGATTGATTTATACCATCGTCTTTCTGCTAAGACTGAATTCTTTACACCTTTTTTTGATAAACTGGCAGGTAGCGATTTACTCAGAAATCAAATCATTGCAGGTAAAACAGAAGAAGAAATAAGAAACAGCTGGCAGGCGGATCTGCAGAAATTCAAAGAAATCCGTAAAAAGTATTTGTTGTATGCAGACTTTGAATAGTTGAAACTTTTATACTATACGTATCAAAAATTTCATTACATCCACACCATCAGCATAATCCATTAATCCCGGAGACTGGGCATTGCCAAAAGGAATACTTCCTTTAACTTCTTTATTTTTTGAAACGATGCATTGGATTTGATCCTTGTTTTCTGTTAAAAACTGATTTACATCAGTAAGACTTTCATAAAACTCATAATAAACCACCGAAATAGGGGAGGCTATCAGTTTTTCTTCTTTCAGTATGCTAGAGCCGTTGTCGTAAAAAGGCAATAAATTGATCAGATAGATAGACTTGTAGTATTCATAATTATTATAATATTTGGAAGTATCCAGCATGTTGCTGTGTTTTGTCAATGCATCCAATAAGTCATTAAAATTATAATTCTCAGGAACAAATAATTTTGAAATATTTCTGCAGCCCATTCCGAAATATCTGCAAATATCGTAACATAATGCAGCTATTTCATCTTTTGTTTCCTCACCTGTCAGCACTGCTACTCCATTTCGGTTTTTACGGATAATATGAGGGTATTTTCCGAAATAATATTCGAAATAACGGGCTGTATTATTACTCCCTGTGGCAATTATTGCATCAATGTTTTCTAACTTATTTTCTGTAAAGCTAATATAATCATTAAATGCAGGCTCTATTTCAATTAGCTTCTGAGCAATGGCAGGTAAGAGGTATTTATCGTCAGAAGATAGTTTAGCAATCATATGATTTCCTGACATCAATACATAAAAAAAATCATGAAATCCAACCAGCGGTATATTTCCAGCCATTACAACACCTATTTTGGAAGGTTTTGAATTCATTTCATCCAGGTTGTAATTTTCAAGCCACTTCAATATTGAATCTTTACTGATACTATCTGCTATCGCAGAGATCGAATATAGGATATTATCGATACTAAACCATTGGTTATGTAAATTGGCATTATTTATAGCAATAGATATATTCTCTTTACCTGAGTCGTTACTCATCTTAAAATACAGTAAGTAATCTGAAAGTTTGGCAAATGCTGCTATTCTTTTATTGAGTTTCATTATTTTCTTGTTTGTATTACGGCAGTGTTTTTTATCTTTGTAAAAACTTTGCTAAAATAAATATAATATTTCAACGTTTTAGCATTTACCGCTATTAAAATCAAAAAATATTGAAAAAGAGCATTTTAATAATACTAAGTGTTTTATTGACTGAATTTTCATTTTCGCAAAACAGGGAAATTTTTGGTGAATATGAAGATTCATTGGCAGTATTAGGTAATACTATGCGAAATGGCGAAAATGACAGACTTAAATATGAAGCCAATGAAAAATTCACAGCACTTTTAGAAGATGCTTTAAATGTAAATAAGTCTTTCGATTATCCATTTGACTCCATAAAAACCATTGCCCGATTAGCATCTTCTGATCAAAAGATAAAACTTTATAACTGGGTCATTGCAAAATCAGATGGAAGCTTTGATTATTATGCATTTTTACAATCTTACAACGAAAAGAAAAAAAAATATGATGTTTTCAAACTGATTGATAAATCAGCTGATATTATTGCCCCTGAATTTCAAACCTTGGATATAAATAACTGGTATGGAGCTTTGTATTATAAAATCGTTCATACAAGGAATGGGAATGTTGATTATTATACCTTACTTGGTTGGAACGGAAATGACGGACTTTCATTTAAAAAACTGATTGAAGTACTGAGTTTCAAATCTTCGAATAAACCTGTTTTTGGAGCTCCCATTTTCAGAAAAGGGAAAGACAAACCTAAACGGATTATTTTTGAGTATTCTGCTAAAGCAGTGATGAATCTGAAATATGATAATCAGGAATACCAGGAAAAAATCAAGCTTAAAAAACCTAAAAAAGGGAAACGTTTTGAAATCAATAATGTAAAATCATCAATGATTCTTTTCGATAGATTGGTTGCTCTCAGCCCATCACTGGAAGGCCAAAAACAGTTTTATGTTCCTGAGACCAATATTTACGATGCTTTTATTTATGAAAATGGAAAATGGACTTTTATTGAAGATGTAAATGCCAAAAACCCAAGGAAACCCGAAGTCGCTAACCCTCAGAAAAGAGTGGCAGATCAGCCGTTGTATACACCTAAGAGAAGGATAAAGTAAAAAGGATAAAGTAAAAAGGATAAAGTAAAAAGTAAAAAGGATAAAGTAGAAAGGTTAAAGAATTTAGTTCAATTATCAATTTGTGATTCGTAATTAATAATTAGCGAACTCTTATTTTAGCACCTGCTCTGATCAAGGATGATTTTTTAAGATGGTTTAATTTTCGTAAAGAGTTAATAGAAGTATGGTATTTTCTGGCAATTGTACCTAATGATTCACCACTTTTAATTTTATGGAATCGTGCTTCTTTCAGCTTTTCAATTTCTTTTTGATACCTGAAATAATAAGCAGTTAGATACAATTTGTCGGAAATGAGTTCTCTTTTTTCGAAGTTGATAATATCCTCCGGGTTAATAGGTGCACCCAGGTATCGAATTTCGAAGTGAAGATGACTACCTCTGGAACGACCTGTATTTCCTCCTAAACCTATTAATTCTCCGGCTTTTACCAATTGGTCGTTGACAACATTGATCTGAGATAAATGAGCGTATAAAGATTCCAACCCATTTAAATGACGAATCACAATTAGGTAACCATAGGAACGACTGAGTTTAGTAACTCTGACTCTACCATCAAAAGCACTTACAACACTATCGCCTGTTTCAAGGTTAATATCTGTTCCATAGTGATAACGACGATGACGCAATCCAAAACGAGAAGTTATTTCACCATTGTTTGGATTCACAAAAAAACTGTTTTTTGAAGCATCTGTTAAAAAAATCAATGTAGTATCCGTTTTTTTAGAAAAATCAACTTTTGGATAATGAATAATTTCATTATCGAAAGTACTATAAAGTGTATCCTCTTCAAAATAGACGGAAAGAGAGTCATAAAAAGAATAAAAGTTAGAAGCCATATCAATACTATCATTGGTAGTTTCAAAGACATATACAGGGTCTATTTTTTTATAGATATCTTCCTGTGCCTGCGTATAAATACTATAGCTTGATAATAATAAAGTAACTATAATTTTTAGTGTTGAATATCGCATAGGTTTTGAAGGCTTCTAAATTTATGATTGCAATTAATCCTGTGCAAAGGACGAATTTTATTATTGAAATCAATAATTTTTAACTAATTTTAACGCAGCATTAAAAATATTATTTTATTTTTTTTCAGACAAAAGATTTTTATTTATAATTTAGCAA
>CAIUKU010000179.1 GCA_903899825.1 uncultured Bacteroidales bacterium
ATTCATAATTTATAACTCATAATTTATAATTCTTTTTCGTATTTATCAATCAACCATTTGATTCTTAATAATTCAGCCACACTCCAGGCCTGAGATGGAGTACCACCCGGAGCATGTGGCGGATTTCCGTCATATACCTCAGAAATTGAAGCTATTCCATGTTCTCTTATTACAGGTTCAAAACCTTCATAAATATTTTTTATAAATGACAATCCGCTTTTTCCATAAATTTTTAAGTAAGCTTCTGCAAAATGACCTAATAACCATGGCCATACTGTACCCTGATGGTAAGCACTGTCTCTTTCAGTCTGATTGCCGAAATAAACATCTTTATAATCCGGACTTTGAGGAGATAGCGTTCGCAATCCCCTGGGTGTTAATAACTCTTTTTTTATCAATTCCAGGATTAATTGTCTTATTTTTTCACTTAAAGGAGAAAAAGGCAATGATGTAGCAATCACCATATTGGGTCTGATGTTCCAGTCTTTATATTCCCCGTCCACATAATCAGCCAGATAACCTTTATCCTTAGACCAAAAAATGTCTTTAAAAGAAACTTTAATGGTATCTGCTAATAACTTCCATTCTTTGACAAATGTCACATCTTTAGCAAGTTGAGCAACTTCAACAGAAAACATTATCGCATTGTACCATAATGCATTTATTTCAACGGGCATTCCAATTCGAGGTGTAACAGCTTTCCCATTTACGATGGCATCCATCCATGTAAGTGCTTTTCCCTGTTCACCTGCATAAATCAATCCATTCTCCAGCATTTTGATATTTTGCATATTGCTGTTCCTGAATCCTTCCAGTATAGTAAGCATTTTTTTACCATATTCTTTCCAGATTTTATCTTTGGTATTTGTAAAATCTGCATATTGCTGCAATGTCCAGAAGAACCACAAAGGAGCATCCACTGAATTGTAGGATGAGTTTGAGCCTTCGCCAATATTAGGGAATAACGGGCCATTCATTTCAGCCAGCATTGTATCTATCACATCCTTACATGTTTTGAAGTCAGCTGTAAGCAGCGTTAATCCTGGCAAAGAGATAAAAGTATCTCTTCCCCATCTTCCAAACCATGGATAACCTGCAATTATTTCTGTTTTCTTATTTTTTTTAACGATAAACTGCTGGGCTGAGTTTTTTAAACAATTTTCGAAATTGTCACGTGGAATACGTTTAGAAATTTCATTATTATAAAAGCGTTTCAAATTTGCAGGATTTACTTCTTCAATCCCTGCTGAGAAATAAACACTTTCGCCTTTTTCTATTGAAAACTCGAAATAACCAGGAACAAACAAATCTTCCAGATAATCATAGCCCCTTTGCTTTTCCTGCTGATATTCAATATTGTAATACCAGTCTGGAACATGCACATAATCAGTCTTTTTAGAGCATTGCATAAAAAGATGAGAATAACCCTGATAAAGCTGCATTTTAACACCGTTATTTATAAGCTCATAGCGTTTATCAACAAAATGATTGGCCTTCGATAATCGGTGAATATTTCGAAAAGCGAGAAAGGGTTTTAGTTTGAGTCTGGTTTTAGAATGGGCTTCAATGAGTGTATATTTTATGATGATTCTGTCTTCATTTTTTGCAAAAAGCATTTCTTTTTCAAGAATAACACCGCCAATCCTATAGGTAAGTTTCGGTATTGGCTCAGTAACAAAGCTACGTAAATATTTATGTCCTTTTGGCAAATATACTTCATCGGGATATTTATGAATTCCCAGATTAAATTCAGCATCTTGTTGAATGACTGTTTCATCCAATGAAGAAAGGAGTACATGATTTTCACCGTCAATATAAGCCTGAGGTACTACTAATAATCCGTGATATTTTCTTGTATTACAATTAATAATAGTAGTACTTGCATAAGAACCAGCACGATTAGAACGAATAATTTCTCTGTTTAATGAGAATTCTAAATTGACCAATTGTTCTTTTGTAAATGATATATAACTCATATTAAAGTATTTAAATAAAATATTTATAGATTCAATTCAAATTGTTTTTTCTTTTTCGACAATAAAATTAATCAAAATTTCGACATATTAACAAAAGACCATCCTAATTTGTTATTAATTTAATGTATAAAAACTGAAAATAAATATACATCCCTCTTTTTCAGACAGATATTTTTAAATCTTTTTTACTGAATTATTTATTTCTATCAACAAACAATAAATCAAAGACAAACAGCGTAAATACAATTTTATTTGTAATTTTGTAGTTCAATCATAAATTTCATGCACAACTTAAAAATCAAATTTTTTACATATTCTGGTTTATTTGTATTTATCATACTAATACTGCTTTCTTCCTGCAGAAAAGATGAAGATTTTATTACTGATTCATCAGCAAAATTAAGTTTTTCGGCTGATTCTGTTTTATTCGACACTGTTTTTACAACATTAGGATCTGTTACCAAACGATTGATGGTGTATAATCCAAATAATCAAAGAATAAAAATTTCTTCTATCCGGCTTGGAAGTTCCTCTGCATCAATGTTCAGAATCAATGTTGACGGAACCCCTGCCCTTCAAATCAGCAATGTAGAAATTGCTGCCAACGACAGCATGTTTATTTTTATAAAAGTAACTGTAAACCCTAATAATCAGAACAATCCATTGATAGTAACCGATGATATTATTTTTGAAACCAATAGCAATATTCAAAAGGTAAGTTTAACTGCCTGGGGACAGGATGCCTATTATCATGTACCGGATCATGAAATTCCACATTTCTTTCAAAATGGGAGTTCATTGTTTTATTCAATTGCTGATTGTCAAACACCCTGGCCAACCAACAAACCTCATGTGATTTATGGTTATTGCGTGGTTGATTCAGCCAACACACTCATTCTGTCTGAAGGTACAAAGATTTACATGGCCCCCAAAGCAGTTCTGTGGGTATACAAAGACGGAAGCATCAAAGTAAACGGTAGTTTGAACAATCCTGTAAAATTTCAGGGCAGCCGCTTAGACATGCCTTATCGTGATACTCCGGGTCAATGGGGGAAAATATGGCTTTCAGCTCTAAGTAAAGACAATGAAATTAACTATGCAATCATAAGGAATGGCAGTATAGGAATTCAGGTTGACACTGTTGCCAATTCAAATCCCACCCTTAAATTAAATAATACAGTTATTGAAAATATGAGTACTGCCGGTATTTACGCACAAGGGTCTGTAATAAAGGCAACAAATACCGTAGTGACTAATTGTGGAGAATATGCTGTTGTTTTATCAATCGGAGGAAATTACGAATTTTTGCATTGTACGATTGGAAACTATTGGAATTACAGCATTCGAAAAACACCATCACTGGTTTTAAATAATTATTACGAAGATGCAAATAATAATATCCAATTGAGACCCCTTGTAAATGCTTATTTTGGAAACTGTATTATCTATGGTAATACGGATGATGAATTATTACTGGATAAAAACACCAACTCCACTTTCAATTTCAAATTTGAAAATTGTCTGATAAAGACTAAGCTAAATACAAGCAATGCTACAAATTATGTTAGTTGTAAAATAAATCAAAACCCTTTCTTTAACAATACCGATATTAACAATTTGAGATTATTACCAAATTCCCCAGCCAAATTAAGTGGCAGTAATGGAATTGGAGCTTTGGTTCCCATTGATTTAGATGGATTTACAAGGGCTTCAACACCAAGTATAGGTGCTTTTGAGTAATAACTGGAATGCTAAAATATTAAAAATACGGTCATTAAAAAAGACAATGTGGTCAAAAATGTAGTGCGAATTAAATGTCTTAAGATATTTAATAATTTTTCTTATCCAATAACCTGAAATAATTTATTGTACGTATCAGGTAAATAGTTTTATTGATGATTATTTTTTTGTCCACAGATAATACTATTCCCATTGGCTTTATTAATCGCATATTCTTCGATTAAAATTCCATTTCTATCTGCTAATTTAAGCTTGATCCAGCCAAACATAATTACATCATTTTTTGTGATTTTTATTGCCAGATAATCACCTGAAAAGTAAAAATGATAAGGCATATTTCCAGTTACATTTAAAAAAGCAGAATTTAAAAATACCAAATCGTTATTGATGATTTCACCTTGTGTGATTGCTTTAGCATCATTATTGTTCATTGTTGCTATAGAATAATCTGCTGATAATGCACTTATCCCGCAAAAAAAGTTATAATGTTTTCCGGAAGAACCACCTTGTGAAACAAAATAATGAGAAGAAGCAAAGCTAAAGTCAGCTATTGAATCTGAATCTATATCCAATAAAAAATGCACATTGGTATCTTCAGGGTAAATACTTCCGTTTGGGATATAATATTGCACTGAATGTATCAGTGTATCAGGAGAAATATCATAAAAATAAATATTATCGACTTGATCAATATGTTCAGGAGGACTTTCTTTTTTACAGGAAAATAAAATAAATGAAGAGAGTATTAATAAAATATTCAGAGGCTTCATCTTTTGAAAGATTTATTTCAACAAAGATAGCGTAAAAATAACGTAAAATTTATTTTATTCAGAAATTAAAAATCTTTAAAAAAACCCCGATAATAATATATTAATCAGGTATTAATTACATTTTTAATGCTTTTAACATTGCAATACCAATATCGGCAGGTGAATCAACCACATGAACACCGCATGCCCGTAAGATTTCTTTTTTAGCTTCGGCAGTATCAGCAGTTCCTCCTACTATAGCACCGGCATGTCCCATTGTTCTCCCTTTAGGAGCTGTTGCACCTGCAATGAAACTAACAACAGGTTTGTTTCCATGTTCTTTAATAAAATAAGCAGCATCGGTTTCCATATTACCACCAATTTCACCAATCATAACAATTGCATCAGTATCCGGGTCGTTCATAAATAGCTCAACAGCATCTTTAATGGTAGTACCTGGTACCGGATCGCCACCAATTCCTATGCCGGTGGATTGGCCCAAGCCTGCTTTTGTAATCTGATCAACAGCTTCGTAAGCGAGGGTTCCTGAACGGGAAACTATACCAATTCTTCCGGGTGTATGAATAAATCCGGGCATAATTCCGATTTTTGTATGAGGTGGTGTAATAATTCCGGGACAATTTGGTCCGATTAAACGTGTATTACGGCATCTTATGTATTCCTTTACAGCAACCATGTCTTTGATAGGAATACCTTCAGTAATACAAACGATTAACTCAATACCGGCTTCTGCAGCTTCCATGATGGCATCAGCAGCAAAAGGAGGTGGTACAAAAATGATAGAAACATTGGCAGAAGTAGCTTTTACTGCTTCAGCAACAGTATTAAATACTGGTCTTTCGAGATGCTGCTGTCCTCCTTTACCGGGTGTAACACCGCCTACAATATTTGTTCCATATTCAATCATTTGTGAAGCATGATAGCTTCCTTCTGAACCGGTAAATCCCTGCACCAGTACCTTTGAATTTTTATCTACAAGTACGCTCATATTTTTTTCGTTTTAAAGACAACAAAAATAAACGAATATGGTTGAAAAAAATAAAAAAAAATTTTATTTATTGTTTTTTTATACAACAAACAAAAAAGCTGACGTACTTTTGTAAAAAAAATAAGCTATGTTTCAACATGACACCATTTGCGCTTTAGCAACAGCATCAGGAATAGCAGCCATTTCAGTAATTCGTGTTTCAGGTGAGCATTCTTTTGAAATATGCGAACATATTTTTCGAAGAAAAAATAAAAACCCTGAAAACAAAGCGCTTAAATCACATCACATCTATTTTGGTACTATTAATAATGGAGACGAAATTATTGACGAAGTATTGTTAAGCGTTTTTAGGTCACCCCACTCCTATACCGGTGAAGATGCATTTGAAATATCCTGTCATGGTTCTGCCTATATTCAGCAAAAGATACTTGAATTATTAATTGATAAAGGTGCCAGAATTGCCAAACCCGGTGAATTTACCATGAGGGCTTTTCTGAATGCCAAACTGGATTTATCACAAGCCGAAGCAGTAGCAGATTTAATTGCTTCCCATTCTAAATCATCCCATTCATTGGCATTAGAGCAAATGCGGGGAGGTTTTTCATCTAAAATTAAAGCATTAAGACAGCAACTGGTCAATTTTGCTTCTTTAATTGAATTAGAACTGGACTTTAGTGAAGAAGATGTGGAATTCGCCGACAGGGCTCAGTTAAGTTTATTATTGAGTATTTTAAAAAATGAAATTTCTGCATTGGTCAATTCTTTCGCCATGGGCAATGTATTAAAACATGGCATACCCGTAGCCATTATCGGCAAACCCAATGTAGGTAAATCAACTTTGCTGAATTCATTGCTCAACGAAGAAAGAGCCATTGTTTCCGAAATACCCGGAACTACCAGAGATACTATCGAAGATACCCTAACCATAAAAGGTGTTACCTTCAGATTTATTGACACTGCCGGATTGCGTGACTCTTTTGATGAAATTGAAAATTTCGGGATTGAAAGAACCTATCAGAAAATTGAACAAGCCAGTATTGTTTTGTATGTTGTTGATATAAAAGAAACATCAGTAGAAGAAATAAAAGAAGCTTTAATAGATTTTGAAAAACATATCGAAAACAAAAGCAAACGCTTTATTATTATTGCCAACAAAACAGACCTTTTAGAAAAAGCACCTCAACATTTTAGTGATTTGTTATCGATGGAAGTTATCTATATTTCGGCCAAGCGCAAAGAGAATATCAATCTGATAACTGACACTTTGTTAAAATCGGTAGCAACTGAAAACACAACAGATATTACCATGATTTCCAATATCCGTCATTACGAAGCATTGGTTAAAACCAATGAAGCCATTCATCAGGTTGAACTAGGAATTAACAATAAAATCACTGGTGATTTGATAGCCATTGACATAAGAACTGCCTTGTTCCATTTAGGCGAAATTACAGGCGAAATCAGCAGTGATGAGATTTTGGGAAATATTTTTTCGAGTTTCTGTATAGGTAAATAATCTTGTTTTAAAATGGGACAGGACACAATTTCACAATATCACCAATGCCGCCCCAATTGTGGAGCTTGTTGCATTACCCCATCTATTTCCTCTCCTATTCCTGGTATGCCGGATGGAAAACCAGCCAATACCCGATGTGCCCATTTATCAGATGATTTACTTTGTAATTTGTTTGCAAAGGAAAATCGCCCTATAGTTTGTGAGAATTTTAAATTTGATGCAATTATTTGCGGTGAATGTCGGGAAGATGCGATGAGAATCATGAATGAACTTGAATGAAAATAAGAAATTAGAAGATCAACAAATTACATATTCTATATTTTCAAATTTTCAAATCATTAAATTTTCAAATTACTTAATTCTTAAAGTTGTTAAACATCCTTTGTTAATAATTAATTTTTACGCCAAAAATAAATTGTACATAAAAGCGTAATTTTATAACCAATTTCAATTATTAGCATTATGCGTAAAATAGTATTATTCATCATTTTTTTTGTATTAACTGCTGTGTGCTTGCAAGCTCAGAAAACAGCTGTTTACAAACAACCTTCAGCCACTTACCGCGATGCCATCGAGCTGTTTGAAAAAGAAAAATTCGGGGCTGCCAGAGAAATGTTTAACAAGCTTATCCTACAGATTAACGACAATAAATCAGTTATTACTGCTGATGCTACCTATTATGCAGCAGTTTGTGCCGCTGAATTGTTCAACAAAGATGCTGAATACGAACTCAAAAGTTTTATCAGAAACTATCCCGAAAATTCAAAAATCAACCTGGCATGGTTTCGACTGGGAAGTTACCAATACGCAATTGCAAAGTACAAACCAGCCGTAGAATCTTTCGACAAAGTTGATATTTATGATCTTACTGCCACTCAACTTACAGGGTATTATTTTAAAAAAGGCTACGCCAATTTTATCAATCAGGAATATGAAAAGGCCAAGAAAAATTTTGCAGAACTTAAAGATGCAAAGTCCCAATACGCAGCACCTTCAGCTTATTATTATGCTCATATCCTTTATCTTGAGAAGAATTATCAAACAGCATTGATCCATTTTGAAAAGCTGACCAAAGATGAAAACTTCGGAGCAGTTGTACCTTATTACATTACACAAATCTATTATTTGCAGGGGAAATATGATGATTTACTTAAAGTTGCCCCTGAATTATTAAAAACCTCCACACCCAAAAGAGCGCCCGAAATTGCCCGCCTGATAGGAGAATCTTACTACAAAACCAATCGTTATGCTGAAGCCATCCCTTATTTAAAATTATACCAGGAAAAAGCTACAGTTCATATCGAACGCCAGGATAATTATCAGTTAGGATATGCTTATTACAAAGCTGGAATCTGTGATACAGCCATCATTGAATTTAAAAAAATGATTACAGATGACGATACGCTTACCCAAAATGCACAATACCACCTGGCTGATTGTTATGTAAAAACCAATCAAAAGAAATTTGCCCGTACCGCTTTTCTGGCTGCTTATAAATCAGGTTTTGATAAATCCATAGCCGAAGATGCCTTGTTTCAATTCGCGAAACTATGCAACGAACTTTCATTAAACCCTTACAACGATGCCATTGAATCCTTCAACAAATACATAAAGGATTATCCTAAATCAAACCGTATCGACGAAGCCAATTCCTATCTGGTTGACATTTATCTGTCTACAAAAAACTATAAAGATGCGTTGAATTCTATTGAAAGTATTAAGAAAAAAGATGCCCGCTTGCTGGAAGCCTATCAAAGGATTGCATTCAACCGAGCAGTTGAACTATTTAATGAAGGCAAATTTGAGGAATCTCAGCTATTGTTCAAAAAAGCCATCGATAATGATGTTAACGACCCTTTAGTAGCATTGAGTTATAACTGGATTGGCGAAGCTTTTTTCAGGCTTAAAGACAATGATAATGCATTAAAATCCTATAAGAAATTTCAGGTCGCTGCCGGAGCTTATGGATTGCCTGAATACAATACATCCAATTATAACATTGGGTACATTTATTTCCAGCAGAAAAACTATACTGAAGCTTTGACATATTTTAAAAAATTCAATTTGAATGCCAAAGATGAAAGTGCATCTGTAAAAAATGACGCATTGCTCCGTACTGCCGATTGCTATTTTATCAATAAAGAATATGCAAATGCCATTGAGAATTACGACAAAGCCATTGCATTAAAACAGCCTGACATTGATTATGCATTGTATCAGAAAGCCCTATCCATGGGAGCACAGGGGAAATTTGAAGGCAAGATAACTACACTGACTTCATTGGTGAACAATCAAAAAAAATCCACCTATATGGCTGCAGCCATTTTTGAGTTGGCCGCCACTTATCTGATTGCTGAAAACAATGATAAAGCCCTGCAATACTTCGAAGAAATTACTACCAAATATCCTAACAGCTCTTATGCAAAGGAATCCTTGTTAAAAATTGGTCTGATTCATTACAATATGCGTCATAATGAAGTTGCTATTCAAACCCTTGACAAAGTAATAAAGAAGTATCCTGGAACCACTACAGCCAAAGAAGCATTGATTACCATGAGGAATATATATGTAGAGATGAACAATGTAGATGAATTTATTGACAAGGTTAAATCCTATCCTTCTGCAAACATCAGCATTGAAGAACAAGACTCTATCACATACATCGCGGTCGAAAACCGCTATATGGACGGAGATTGCCAGAAAGCCATCACAGGTTTTGCCAATTACATTCATAAATTCACTAACGGATTTTTTTTGGTTGAAGCGAATTTCTATAAAGCAGAATGTGATTATAAATCCGGTAATATTGCCGATGCTTTGACCGGCTATGAATTTGTTCTGACGACACCAAAATGCAAATTCTCTGAAAAATCTTTGCTCAATGCAGCTGAAATAACTTACAAACAAAAAAATTATGAAAAGGCGCTTTCTTATTACCAACGACTTGAAACATCTGCAGAATTCAATAATAATATATTAACTGCCCGTGTCGGGATAATGAGGAGCAGTTATCAACTGAATAAATACAATATCGCGATAACAGCTTCAAATATTTTGTTGAATACGCCTAAGATTTCGGCAGAATATACAGATGAGGCCCATTACACCATTGCCAAATCAGCGTTTGCCACCGACAGTATTTCTATGGCTCAAACCGAATTTGGTATACTTGCAAAATCGAAAAACGGTGAAATAAGTGCCGAAGCCAAATATTACATTGCGTTGATTCAATACAATATGGGCAATTATACTAAAGCAGAAAGCATTATCTATGAATATATAAGCGCAGCTCCTTCAAGTGATTACTGGCTGGCAAAAATACTGATTCTTTGGTCGGATATCTATGTAAAACAGCTTAACTATCCCCAGGCAAAAGCCACGCTGCAAAGTATTATTGATAAATACGAAGGTGCTGATCTTGTAAAAATTGCCAACGAAAAATACAATGCCATCCTTGAACTGGAAAAACAAGCTGAAGATGCTAAGAAAAAAGAAACCGAAGACAAAGCAAAAGAAAATGAAATCAAAATCAATTTAGATAAAAATACCGACAATTCTAATCCAAAACCCAACGATTCAGATCTTTAGTCACTTAATTTGTCAATCATTTAAAATTTAAAATAATGTCAAATATATATATCAATACAAAAATAATCTATCAATGGATGCTGATGCTTAGTTTTGGCTTTTTAACTACAACAGCATACAGCCAGACAGATAACAATAAAAATGAGGTTACCGTGATTGCGGCTTACGAACCTACCATTTCCGATGCTTTTAAGCTTAACTTTAACCCGGGTATCAAAGATACAATTTTTGAATTACCAAAATTTACCTATGGTATTCAAAGTACGAAAATACCTACCAATTTTCAGATAGAACCTATTAAACCGGCAAAAATTGTTGGAGAACCTATAACAAAGCTTTACAAAAACCTACTTAAAGCTGGTTTCGGTACCTATACAACCCCATATTTTGAGTTGTTTGCCAATTCCGTCAGGTCGAAAACCTATGCCATTGGACTGCATGTCAAACATCTTTCTTCTACAGGCAATATCAAAGAATATGCAAACAGCAATTATTCCAACAATGAACTGGAAATTTATGGCAGAAGTTATCTTAAAAAAGCTACCCTGGATGGTGAAATATTCTTTCATAGAGATGTTGTACACTATTATGGCTTTAAAACCATGGATTTTCCTAACTACAATGATGATGCCATTCGTCAGCGTTATGCATTAATTGGATTTAACACCGCCTATACCAGTAATTATCTGGATACCAATAAGGTAAACCATCAGTTTTCCCTTGGGTTTTACAATTTATCAGATTATTATTCAAGTCATGAAAACAATTTAAAATTAGGTATAAACCTTGACAAAAATCTTCAGCTTTTCGATTTTACCGATAAACAAACGCTGGGAATTAAAACCAATCTGGATTATTACAACAACGGGGGTGATTTACGGCCGTCCTCAAATAGCATGATTTTGGCTTTTAAACCTTACATCAGTACTCAATTTGGAGAATACATGATTTCTGTTGGTGTCGATGCCAGTATTGCTACAACAACGGGTGCTTCCAGCAAATTACATTTCTACCCTAATATTGAGGCAAGTTTAGCCATTATTCCAAAAATTTTGAAAATATATGGTGGTTTTACTGGAGGATTGTCCAAAAACAGCTTTAAATCCATTTCCGATGAAAATCCTTATATCACTACTACTTCACCTCTGGGATTTGCCAGTAAACAGTTTGAAATTTATGGTGGTATCAACTCCAGTTTAACCAAATCCATTGATTTTAATGCCAGCATTTCCAATGCTTCTACTGATAATATGCCCTTGTTTGTGAACGATACCATGAACCCGGCCCACAATATATTTACAGTGGTTTATGACAAGGTGAATCTGCTTAAAATCAGTGCAGGTTTTTTGTTTAAATACGACGAAAAAATGAACATTGCATTGGCAGCTAATCTTTACCGTTATTCTACCGACAAAGAAGCCGAAGCATGGCACAAACCCGGTTTTGATGCTTCATTAACAATACGCTACAATATCAGCAATAAAATTGTTTGCCGCGCCGAAGTTTATACTTTTACCAAAATGTATGCAAAAACATTTGCAAACGGTGTAATGAAATCAGAAGAAATTAGTGGTATGGTAGATATCAATTTAGGCCTTGAATACCGTTATTCCAAAATACTTTCCGGTTTTATCAACCTCAATAACTTAGGTGCTATGCGTTACCAGAACTGGTACAATTATCCCAACCAGCGCTTTAGCTTTATGGCTGGAGTTACTTATGCGTTTTAATTTTATGGAAAGGAGCTTTATTTATCGAAGCGGACGCTACGATTAGCAGGTTTTTTTAGAAAGATAATTTTGTAAAGCTTCGCTCGGCGTAGCGTCTCGCTACGTCCTTCGCTTAGCAAAATTTTAATTTTCACCAACAAAGCTTTTTATGCAAGATACTGTTTATAATTACTATAATAATAAAATATTAGCCTTAGCAACTGATTTAAAAAAAATCAGAAGAACAATTGCTTATTTATACTTAGCCCGTTTTATCACTTTCCTTTCGGTGATTGCTTTTTTAGTATTCTTTATTAAGTTCAACTATAATTACTTATTTTTATGCTTTGCATGCATCAGTCTGTTATTGTTTTTGTTTGCCGTAAAGCTTGATTTGAAGTTTGTTTACAAAGAAAAATTTTTCGCAAACAAATTGCTCATTAATAAAAACGAACTAAAATATATTGATCATCAATACCAGGAACATGAAACCGGCGATGAGTATACTGTTTTGAATCCTCATTTAATTGCCGATTTTGATATATTTGGCAATGGTTCGCTTTTTCAATATCTGAACCGTTGCTCTACAACAATTGGAAAAAATAAATTAGCCGAAAACCTTTGTAAATCGGAACTCAATGAAACTATTATTACAGAAAAGCAGGAAGCAATAAAGGAATTAGCTGAAAAGAATGATTTTATTCAGGATTTTCAGGCTTATGGAATGTTTATTTCCGAAAATGGAAATGAATTGGCAAGTTTACAAAATTGGTTGAACGAAACTGCCCAAAATCTTAAATTGCTGAAATTATTAATAATTGTCATTCCTTTGCTAAATCTAATATGGTTTTTATTGGTTGCATTTGGCTTGTTATCAGTTAATTCAATTACATTCCCAATATTATTAAGTTTATCAATCATTGGTTTTTATAAAAAGAAAATCGGCAATGCACATGATCAGTTAGGCAAAACAGCTAAAATTTTTGAAAAATACTCCACTTTAATTCATTTAATTGAAAAAGAAACCTTCAAATCATCTTATTTATCCGCATTAAAACAAAAATTATCGCATCAAAATGAAAAAGCGAGCCATTCGTTGACAAAGTTATTCAAACTCCTTAATAGCTTTGATATACGTTATAATATACTTGCTTTTTTTATTTTAAATTCGTTGTTCATTTTTGATATTCAAATATTTTGTCGCCTCGAAAAGTGGAAAGCAAAGCACAAAAACAGTATCAATTTATGGTTTGCAACTTTGGCTGAAATAGATGCATTCATTAGTTTTGGGGCATATGCATTTAATAACCGGCATTTCGTATCATATCCACAAATATCAGATAAGAAATTTTGTTTTGAAGCAACAGCAATGGGGCATCCGTTGTTGCATCCATCAGTGAGAATAAACAATAGCATTCAGTTTAATGGAATGCCTGCTGTAATGATTATTACCGGAGCAAACATGGCTGGAAAAAGCACTTTCTTACTTACTATGGCTGTTAACCTGATCATTGCCATGAATGGTGCTCCGGTTTGTGCCAAAAGCTTCGTATTTACTCCTTGTGACATTCTTTCCAGTATTAAAATACAGGATTCACTGGCCAACAACGAATCGTATTTTTATGCAGAATTAGTGAGACTAAAATCAATTATTGAATATCAAAAAACCCATCCTAAAACATTGGTAGTACTCGATGAAATTCTAAGGGGAACCAATACAAAAGACAAACAACTGGGTTCACTGGGTTTGCTGGAAAAACTGATCAGTCAGCATGCCATTGTTATCATGGCAACCCACGATGTAAGCATAGGAGAAATGGAAAAAAAATACCCAGGTATCGTTTGCAATCATTGCTTTGAAGTAGAACTTACCAACGATCAACTGATATTCGATTATAAACTAAAAGATGGCATCAATCAGAAATTAAATGCCAGTTTCTTAATGAAAAAAATGGGAATCATTGCTTCTGATATCAACACAGTTTAATCTGGGATTTTTTGTAATTTTAACATAAGCTTATAGATTATTAAACAAAACAAAGACTTAATCCTTCAGAAAAAAAATTAAAGAGAAGCATTTTATGTTACTTCTATTTAGAAATTTGTAGATATTTTTCTGCCATATAAGTTATTGTTAATTGAATAACAATAACTTTCAACAACTTAGCTTACATAAAAAACTTACTAACATTTTTAACTAATAATTATGATTTTGGTTTTTAATATTGTATATTTGTAGTAATTTTTTATTATTCACTAAAATTGTATCAATATGAAAAAACATGTATTCTTTTTAAGTATGGTTTTATTGTTTTATATAAAACTTGAAGCACAAATCACCCTTATTCAGTCTAATACTAATTTCACGACAGGTGTTTTCAACCCTGTAGGAGCCAATATTACAGGTTTTACATTACCTGTGGCAGGAGCAAATCAGGTATGGAATTATTCCAATTTAACAGCAAGCAGTAACAGCATATTGTACCATATAACACCTTCCAATACAAATTTCCCCACTGCAACTTATGCTGACACAGGCAATTCATCGCTTTTTGTACCTGGTTGGTATTATTATTACGACAGTTACACCCAGGTATCAGCAAATGGTGTAAATACGCTGGGATTTGCTTTAAAAAACCAACGATATGGCGTTTCAATAACTGGTAATCCAAATGATTCCTGTATTTTTCTAAATCAATACTATGTATACAGTAATCCTTCCTATGTGATGCCTTTTCCTACAACAATGAATTCGTCATGGAGCAGTACAAACAGAAGCCTGATTAAATTCGAGCTTACGATAGCTACTTATGGTCTGAACAATGCACCTTGCCAAAAAGTAACCAACGCTGTCAGAAAAGACACTGTGATTGGCTGGGGGAAAATGAGAGTTCCCACTCTTACGGGTCCCAGTATTGCTTATGATGTCTTAATGGTAAAAAGAATGCTGGTACAAACTGATAGTTTCTATTTAAATGGTGTAGCAGCTCCGGCAGCCATGCTTACTGCTTTTGGTGTAACCCAGGGTCAGACCACAACCGATAACCGTTATATGTTCTGGAGGGCTAATGCCAGGTATACCTTATTAATGGTAAATTTTGGCAGTAATAATTTTATAACGCCATCCAGTATTTATTTTGATGGAACTGCAGTAGTGGACCCAAGTAGTATTAATGAAGCCAGCAATGAGCCTGATTTCAGTATCTATCCGAATCCAAACAACGGTAAGTTTTCCATTCAGCTCAATCAGGAAGACTATGAATCTTATGATTTAAATGTCTATAATATGTTGGGACAGCTTGTTCATTCGAAAAAAGTTAGCTCAACGGATCTGAGTTCACAACAAATTACAACTAATAATCTAAATCCGGGATGCTATTTTGCAAGTATGGTCTCAAAAAACAAAAGATTTTCGTCTAAATTTCTGATTAAATAGTGATTACAACTAAAAGCTGCTTTAAAATGCAGCTTTTTTATTTTAATGGTATTTTTTAACACCTGCTTTTATTGCCATCGGCAAACTGTTCTCAACAGGAGGAATGGGACAGGAATATTTATGATTATACGCACAATAAGGATTATAGGCTTTGTTGAAATCAATTCTGATTGTTTCTTTATCCGGAATTTTCAGATCTATATATCTGCCACCACCATAGGATTCATCGCCATTTCCGGCATCCGTAAAAGGTAAAAACAAATAATCCTGATAGCCTTCTTTTTTGATCAGCTCCAGGTTTTGATATATATTCAGTTTACAGTTAATATTCCCGAAAGTAAAAATTGCTTCACCGTATTTAACGTACATTGGAGCTCTGACAGTGGTTGTTTTCATCGGGAAAGGGGTTTCAAAAGGAGTTCTTATAAACTGAGCTTCTATACAATATGTACTATCTATCTCAAAAAAATCCAAGTTTTTGAAGGTTTTCAGGTCTTCTTTTGGTAAAGGTGATTTTATTGAATCAGAAAAATCAGCATTCATTTCCTGTTGAAATGATTTTATGACTTGAATATAATCTTGAGCATACAGCGATTTTAATATAATCAGAAATACGGCTAAAAGGAAAACCTGTTTTTTC
>CAIUKU010000180.1 GCA_903899825.1 uncultured Bacteroidales bacterium
TTATTTAATGCAACTTTGGCAGGAGTATTCGGATTCGTTTTTCTTTCATTATCAGGAAAAAACAATCTTTTTGGACGTTGACCAGCAGTGAATGTAGAAGTTAATGATTCTACCATTGTCGGGAAACCTGTTCTGTTGTAATCAAAGAATGCTTCAATATTGTTTTTATTAGTAGAGGCAATCCATTTTTGAACCATGATTGATTTTAAACCATTGTAAGAATATACAATTGCATCAGAGGCAAGTCCTAAACTTATAAGATTAGCACTAATACCTGATTTGAAAGCTATTTCGGCATCAGTTGCAGTCCCATAGCGCGCTTGAGCTTCAGCAATTAAAAACAGAACCTCTTCTTTCGTGAAAAAATAAACAGGGGCTGTAGGGGCTACTGTAGGGGTTGCAAAATCCTTTATTGTTTTTCCGGATAAATTTTTACTATCACCTGTTGTTATAGCATTAAAATTTGCCCCTGTTGTTGATGCAGTAAAAATTTTACTTTTACGTGGGTCATTGTTTGCATTTAATGAATCCATTAAATTCTTATTTGCATTAATATTTCCAGTTAACCTATCAACAAAAGTATTATAGAATGGGTTATATCCAGTCTGCTCAGCTTTAAATGAAATAATTTTTGCGTCTTCTGTTAAAAAATTATTTGCAGTCAATAAAGCCTGAATCTGTGTTTTGTACTTATTCGGATCTTTTACTACATAGCGTAAATAAATCTTTAATTTTAATGTATTTGCAAATTTAATCCATTTTTCAATATCACCACCAAAAACTAAATCTTCAGCACCAGGAGTTTTAACAGAACTTAATGTAAAATCTTTAGATATAGCATCATCAATTCTTGTAAGAAGACTAGTGTATACAGCGTCACCTTTATCATACTTAGGCTTTAAATTCTCAGCTCCTTTTAATGCCTCAGTATAAGGAATTTCATCATACAAATCAGCTAATATCTGAAAAGTATAAGCTTGCATTAAAGTAGCGATTGTATAATACTTCCAATCAGCTGTTGATGAAGTGGTTTTACGTACATATTCATAATCTGTTAATGCACCAGCATATAATGATGTGAACTGACGATTAAAATCATCTTCTGTTAAATTATAATTTTCCCATTCTAACCATTGTGAGGCTGCTGGAGCTTGAGCATATTGTTGCGACCAAAAACCACCCAAAGCTGAGTAATAACCACCCAAAACATAGGCTGTGCCAGATATTCCACTAGGAAGTGATAAAGCTGGAGTAACATCCTCTGGATTATTTGGGTCAACATTTATATCAAAGAAACTATCACTACAACTTGGTAGTAGCAGTAAACTGGCAAGCAGTGTTGCAATATAATATTTTATACGTTTCATATTTTAATTTATTTAATGATTAAAAACCAAGTTTTATGTTAAAACCGACAGATCTTGTAGATGGAGTTGCGCCGTAATCTCCAAAATCAGCAGCCATATCGTTCCCAAATGTTGTCATTTCTGGGTCAACATATAAGTTTGAATTAGGTGTCCAAATGAACAAATTATTACCTACAATTGATATATCAACTTTTGAAA
>CAIUKU010000181.1 GCA_903899825.1 uncultured Bacteroidales bacterium
GTACTCCTGACTTCTATAATTCAACACGCAAATGACGTAGTCTGGAAAATTAAATAATTTGAAAATTTTAAAAAATAATAATACAAGAGAAAGATTCAAGCTCATTTAATGTGTTAATTCAAGTATCTGTAAGTGCATATAAGTAATTTACAATGCAAAAAACAAATAATGATAAAGTGGCCTAAAATATATATAGCCTTACCCGCATTGAATGAATTGGAAACCCTCCCCTTTCTCATAGCGGATTTGCATGAACAAACATATAAAAAATTTGTCTTGTATGTATGCATCAATCAACCGGATGACTGGTGGCAGCTTACTGAGAAAAAAAACATTTGTGAAAACAATCAGCAATCATTGATGTATCTAAAAAACATTACATCTTTTCATATAGAAATAATTGATTGCTGTAGTCCCGGATACGGTTGGAAAGGCAAGCAATCCGGTGTAGGCTGGGCCCGAAAAACTTTAATGGATACCATCAATGTGGATGCAAAACCAGATGATATTGTAATTAGTTTGGATGCTGACACTCATTTTAAGCCAAATTATCTTGATACGATTATTCAATCCATACAGTCTCACCCAAAAGCAATGGCCATTTCGGTGCCGTATTATCATGAGCTTACCATTGATGAAGCTGCCAATAGAGCCATACTGCGTTATGAGATTTACATGCGGTATTATGCAATCAATTTATGGAGAATAGCAAGTCCATACTCATTTACTGCTTTGGGTTCTGCCATAGCATTTCCGGTATGGGCTTACCGAAAAATCGGAGGTATTTCACCTATGAAAAGCGGAGAAGATTTCTATTTTCTTCAGAAATTCTGTAAAACAGCAAGTATTCTCAACTGGAATTCAGAAAAAGTTTATCCTGCAGCACGTTTCTCCGACAGGGTGTTCTTTGGAACAGGTCCTGCCATGATTAAAGGAAGCAAGGGAGATTGGAACAGCTACCCTGTCTATCATTATTCATTGTTTGACAATGTATTAAAGACTTATCTTCAGTTTGAAACTTTGTTTGAAAGGGATATTGATTTATGCATGGGCAGGTTTTTGAATGAACAGTTTAAAAACAATGTCTGGTGGTTTCCTTTGCGCAATAATTTTAAAAATAAAGATAAATTTGTGAAAGCATGTAAGGAAAAAGTGGATGGTTTGAGAATCCTGCAATATTTAAAAACCAATCAATCAGAAATTAAAAAAACGGATGAGCAATGCCTGTTTGAATTTTTTGAGCAATTTTATCCTGATGCAATATCTGAATTGAAATTAGACCAATGCTTTAAATTCAATACCTTAACGACAATGAAATTAAACGAAATCAGGAATCAATTGATGAAGATTGAAGAAGATGATCAAAAAAAACAATATGATGGATCAAACTAAGCTTTTGTGTATAAGCGGACCGACAGCCACCGGCAAAACCAGACTGGCCGCAATGGTTGCAGCTAAAATGCAGGGAGAAATAATCAGTGCGGATTCACGGCAGGTATTCAGAAACATGAACCTGGGTACCGGAAAAGATTACGAAGATTATTTAGTAAACGGACAAAACATACCTTATCATTTGATCGATATATTGGAAGCCGGTGCTGAATACAATGTTTTTGAATTTCAGAAAGATTTTTTATCAGCCTACCATGAGATTACCGGCAGAGGGAAACTGCCCGTTTTATGCGGAGGAACAGCCATGTATATCGAATCGGTACTGGCAGCTTACCGGCTGAGTGCTGCCCCTCGAGTTGAGGATTTTCGCTTTTCATTAAAAGATGAAAGCATGGAGGAATTACAAATGCGTTTAAAAAGCATAAAACCCCTCCACAATACAACAGATTTGCTCGACAGGGAACGCTTGATCAGGGCAATAGAGATTTCCCGTTTTGAAACATCAACATCCGCTGAAGTTAATTTTCCGAAAATTCCTTTTTTACTGGTGGCTATCGCTTTTGAAAGGGAAATCATCCGCCGGCGCATTACTGAGCGACTGCAACAGCGTTTAAAAAACGGGATGATAGAAGAAGTTCAGCAATTATTAAACAAGGGCTTGACACCCGACCAACTAAAGTTTTATGGACTGGAATACCGTTTTATTACGATGTACCTCAATCATGAAATAAGGTATGATGAAATGTACAGCCTGTTAAATATTGCTATTCATCAGTTTGCCAAACGACAAATGACCTGGTTCCGGAGAATGGAAAAGCAAGGCTTTGAAATTCACTGGATAGACGGACAAAAAACTGAAAATGAAAAAGTGGAAGCAATCATAAAGCTTTATCAGGAGGCATAAAAAAAGAGGAGCTAACTCCTCTTTTTTATTTTTACACAAATAAATGTTTAGAAATGGAATAATAAAAAGATATTACCACCGGTTTGTTTAGTATCAATGTTAAAAGTACTTGTTTTTCCACCGGGAGTAGTTGTGCTTTTTGGAGCATTGGATGCAACATCCCATACTTCAGCAACTTGTTCGGTAGCACCTGCTACGCCACTGCCCTGGTTGATTCCGATGCCCCAGCCAAATTCACCGCCGAAAGACATTTTAGGTGCGAAAAAGTATTCAACACCAACAAAAGCACCAACACCAAAACCGAATACGGTAGCTGTAGACTTTTCTGTTACCCATTTTCCTGAACCCATGTAATTGGCACCAAAATCATGTCTTGCAGGTGTTTTAAAATCAGAAGTAATGGCATTGCCATATTCATAAGAATCTTTTACACCACCCTGTAATGAAATAGTAGCTTCAGCTCCGTAGAAACCCTGCAATCTGCCATAGCCTCTTCTTTTTTCAAGACCGGCTGAAAGCACGATATCAGTTGTGCTGCGTGTCCATTTGTCTTCAACGTATTCAGGGGTTGCAGGAGGCGTAGTATTGCTTTTGGTTACATTAGAAATTGTCTGTGTAGAAGAATTCTTGCCAATTCTGAGTTTGCCTCTTACAGCCATATTGTCAGTGAGGAAGTACTTTCCATAAATTACATTTGGAGTTAACATATTCCAGGCAGCTGAGCTTGAAAAGGCTGTACCGCTGTTGATTTTAGCAAAATTTCCAAAGAAATCAAGAAATGGAGTTGCGCTGACGCCTATTGCGAAATCGCCTTTCTGTGGTAAAATTGGTATTCCTTTTTTAGATACCAAAGTCTGAGCACTTACTGAAAAAACAGTAAATAAAACGATACTGATTAAAATTAAACCCTTTTTCATTTTTTAAAATTTTAGTTAATAAATGGTTTTTAAATTTCACAGACAAATATACCAATTTCATGCCAAACTATCTTTTATACTTTAAAGTTTTATTAACATAAGATTGTTAATAGCATTTAAATAAAAATATATCAAATTCTTACATAATGGTATTTTTGTTTTCAGATTTTTACTAAATTTGTTGTTTAATGCACCTCAGGCTGATTTTCCGGAGGAAACAATGAAGTATAATTAATTTCACAGCTTATTTGACATTATTACAATTTTTCTAAAGATTCAGGAAAGTGGAAAAGACATTATTGCTCCTATTCATACAACTAACAGTAC
>CAIUKU010000182.1 GCA_903899825.1 uncultured Bacteroidales bacterium
AATATTTAAATTATTAAATAACAAAATTCATATATAAATCTAAAGGATTATCCTTTAACCTTTAACCTTTAACCTTTAACCTTTCTACTTCTTATTACCCATAAAACGGAGTAAAAACAAAAACAGATTGATAAAATCAAGGTAAAGTGTTAAAGCACCCATGATCATGAGTTTTTTGGTTGATTCAGCACCATAAACAGCTCCTTCGCCAATTCTTTTCAATTTCTGAACATCATAGGCCGTTAAACCGGTAAAAACCAATACACCTATAAAGCTGATGATATAATCCATCATACTGCTTCTCATAAACATATTTACGATACTTGCTATGATTATACCTATCAGGCCCATTAACATGAGAGATCCAAATTTGGTTAAATCAGTTTTGGTTGTATAGCCTGTAACTGCCATAATTCCAAACATTCCTGCAGCTACAGCGAAGGTTATAAAAATGGAACCGGAAGTATAAATCAAAAAGATAAAGCTTAAACTCATTCCCATCAAAACTGCAAAAACTGCAAACAACAGGGTAATCAGCGCTGATGAAAAACGGGCAAAGCCCACACCCATTAAAAGAACAAAGCCTAAAGGCGCAAAAGTAACGATATAGCCTAATGTTGACATGCCTTTTCCTGTTTCACTGATTAAAAGTCCGATGAGTTCAGGATTGGAGGAAAACAGATAAGCAGTAATGGCCGTTACTGTTAATGCCAGAAACATCCAGGTGAATACTCCTGTAATAAAAGTAGTAGCACTGGAAATACTGCCGTCAATATTGCTGTTAATTGTATTGAATTTATTTTCTTCTTGGTTAAACATGGTATTATAATTTTAAAATTAGAATGCAAAGATATAAATTATAATAAATACGTTTTAAAAACAGGAATTAAAGATTGTTAAAAAATAAAAAAACCGTCATTATTTTATGAATAATAACGGTTTTGATGAGGTATCGAGCGGATTCGAACCGCTGTAGCCGGTTTTGCAGACCGGTGCCTAGCCGCTCGGCCACGATACCTTGTGTAAAAGCGGTTGCAAAGATAAATATTATAGTTGAAATTGCAAAATTATAATGTTGGAAACGCTATAATTTTGTATCTGTTTCTAAATCAACAAATTTAAGCAGGCAATGTTGACATAAACAATCATTGTAATGCAAAGCAAGGTATTTTGAGTTGGCATCACTGATTGTATATTTGGTACACCAACAGTCTACATTATGAAAACAATCAAATTCATTGCCACAGCCAGGGCATATTTTCTTTTTAATTTCTTTTTCCATAGGTTTTATTATAAAAATGAGATGAAAGGCTCTCGTTTTAAATATGGGATATAAAAATTATTCAGCTAATACTAAAATTTTGTTTTTTAATACTTCAACAACACCTCCTTTTACCTCAAAAAACAGAAATTGACTATTTTCATCCTGGATTTTGATTTTGCCTTTCTGTAAGACAGAAATCATAGGAGCGTGATTGTTAAGTACTTCAAAGGATCCATCAATGCCGGGAAATTGTGCTAATTTCACAGTTCCGCTAAAGATGGTTTCATCCGGTGTAATGATTTCTATATTCATTTAAGAAACTTTATATACTTTAAACTAATTTGCTTCCGCGATCAATTTTTTACCTTTTTCAATGGCATCTTCAATAGTACCGACTAAATTGAAAGCAGCTTCAGGATATTCATCTACTTCACCGTCCATAATCATATTGAAACCTTTGATGGTATCTTCAATGGAAACAAAAACACCTTTAAGTCCTGTAAATTGTTCAGCTACATGGAAAGGTTGAGATAAGAAACGTTGTACACGTCTTGCACGGTGAACCGATAATTTATCTTCTTCCGAAAGTTCATCCATTCCTAAAATAGCAATGATATCCTGTAATTCTTTGTAACGTTGCAAAATCTCTTTTACACGTTGGGCACATTTGTAGTGTTCTTCTCCAATAACGTCAGGAGACAGAATACGTGAGGTTGATTCCAGCGGATTCACAGCAGGATATATCCCTAATTCGGCAATTTTACGGTCTAATACAGTTGTTGCATCCAGGTGGGCAAATGTGGTAGCAGGTGCAGGGTCAGTTAAATCGTCGGCAGGTACATAAACCGCTTGTACCGATGTGATAGAACCTCTTTTGGTGGAGGTAATTCTTTCCTGCATAATACCCATTTCGGTAGCCAGTGTAGGTTGGTAACCCACAGCTGAAGGCATACGGCCCAATAAAGCAGAAACTTCAGAACCTGCTTGTGTAAAGCGGAAAATGTTATCAATAAAGAATAAAATATCTCTTCCACCTGATTGTTCATCTCCATCGCGGAAATATTCGGCCAGTGTTAAACCTGACAAAGCAACTCTGGCACGGGCTCCAGGTGGTTCGTTCATTTGACCGAAAACCATGGTAAGCAAACTGGATTTTAACTGAACAGGATCTACTTTTGATAAATCCCATCCGCCTTTTTCCATACTTTCTTTGAACTCATCTCCATAATTCACCAAACCTGATTCAATCATTTCGCGAAGTAAATCGTTTCCTTCACGGGTACGTTCACCTACTCCGGCAAAAACAGAAAATCCACTGTAGCGTTTGGCAATATTATTTATAAGTTCCTGAATAATAACTGTTTTTCCAACACCGGCACCCCCGAACAAACCGATTTTTCCGCCTTTTGCATAGGGTTCAATTAAATCAATTACTTTTATACCTGTATAAAGTATTTCTTTGGTTGTAGATAAATTTTCAAATGTCGGAGGATCTCTGTGTATGGGATATGTATGCTCTTTGGTTACATCACCGATTCCATCAATTGCTTTGCCAATAACATTGAATAAGCGACCATTGATATTATCACCGATAGGCATTGAAATGGGTTGCCCGGTAGCAATTACATCCATCCCTCTGCGCAATCCGTCTGTTGAATCCATGGCAATGGTTCTGATTGTATTTTCACCAATGTCTTGCTGACATTCTAAAACAATCACTTCTCCATCCTCTTTTGTGATTTCGAGTGCATCGTAAATATTTGGAATACTGCTTTCCTGCTCAAAGGTGACATCTATAACTGCACCAATAATCTGAGAGATTTTGCCTTTATTATTAACTGACATATCTGTAATTTATTTATAATAACGTTTAAAATTCAATCCGCGAAAATACTATTTTTATTTTAAACTAATATCAAAAGATGTTGCATATTTTTCTAATTTTGTGTTTTTGTGTCTCATATACAACTATTTTAGAAAAACAAAAATAATTCAATTTCTAAGTTCTTGTTAATTATTAATTATAATTGAAAAAGAAGTTGTTATATATAACATACTTAGACCAATTTTGTTTACCATAGGTGCTTCTGCTTATTATTGATTTCTAAAATCTTTTATATAAACGAAGTATTTTTTGTTGTATGATCGTTATTCTAAAAAACAAAAACAGTGAAAATATATAATAACATAACAGCTATTCCAAAAATTCATTATGCAGTTGTTACTATCGGAATGTTTGATGGTGTTCATTTAGGACATCAGCAGATATTGTCACATCTGGTAGCTAAAGCACATGCAAACAATGGTGAAGCAATTGTTATTACCTTTGATACCCATCCACGAATGGTGTTGCAACACGATTCCTATAAATTAAAATTTATAAATTCCTATCAGGAGAAAATTCAATTAATTGAGAATGCCGGTGTTGATCACCTTGTTTTTCTTCCATTTACCAAAGAGTTTTCCAGAAAATCTACTGCAGATTTTGTAAAGGAATATCTTGTAAATATTCTGCATATCAAAGCTTTGATATTAGGTCATGACAATCGTTTCGGAAACAAGGAAAACAATAATTTCAGTGAGCTTTCATCATTTAGCAAAGAATATAAATTTGATATCGAACGGGTTGAAGTGAAGGATTTACAAGGAATTCCGGTTAGTTCTTCTAAAATAAGAGATGCCCTTGATAAAGGCAATATTCAAATGGCCAATCAATTACTTGGATATGCGTACGAACTTTCAGGAAAAGTAGTATTGGGAAATCAGATTGGTCAAAAAATCGGCTATCCGACTGCCAATATAGATCTGGAAAATGATTTTAAACTCATTCCTTCTTTAGGTGTTTATGCTATCAAAATTGAATTCAATCATCATACTTACAAAGGAATGCTAAATATAGGCATACGTCCTACCCTGAATATTAATAAACTTTCAATAGAAGCACATTTGTTTGATTTTAATGAAGATATTTACGGGCAATATATTAAAGTGATTTTCGTTGATAAAATAAGAGATGAACAAAGATTCAATAATTTAGAAGATCTTGTTGTTCAGCTCAATAAAGATAAAATAATAGCTCACTCTTTATTAATTTCATAAATATGCAACGGATTTTTGGTATTATTGGAATTGTATTTTTTTATTTTTCGGCAAATGCACAATTGCTTTCAGCTACACAGCTGGCGCAGGAAAAAATATATACTTCTGTCAGTGAAGCTTTAAAAGACCCTCTGAAAGTCTATCGCCTCGATTTAAGCAAACAAAAACTACATACGCTTCCTAAAGAATTATTTAGTTTGTATAATCTTCAGGAATTAAACCTCTCGAAAAACAAACTTTTGCAAATACCTCCAGAAATTGCGAATCTGACAAATCTTCAAGTATTAAATGTATCGAAAAACAATCTCACAGAAATTCCGGCTGCAATAGGTGGTTTAACCAATATTGTTCAACTGATTGCCAATCAGAATGAAATTTATAAATTAGCTCCCGAAATAGGAAATCTTATAAATATGGAAATGCTGGATCTCTGGAGCAATGATATTGATGTTTTTCCAGTTGAAATATCGAATTTAAAAAACAGCCTGAAAAAAATTGATTTGAGGGTTGTGCTGATCAATGAAGACAAGCAAAGAGCCATTGCTGATTTATTGCCCAATACCAATATCTATTTTTCGAAAAGCTGCAATTGCCATTGAGTAGAAAAATTTAAAATCAAAAAAGTAAACTAAAATTCAAAGACTTCATAATAAACAGAAAGATTAAAAAGAACTTTATTATAAACTTATAGGAATGAATGATTTAAAAATTACAATTATACAAAGCAATTTGGTATGGGAAAATCCAACACAGAATTTAGCTGATTTTAGTCTTAAAATAGATGATAGTAAGGAAAATCCTGATATCATTATATTACCCGAAATGTTTAATACCGCATTCTCTATTAATCCTCTTAAATGTGCCGAAACCATGACTGGCACTACGGTTAACTGGATGAAAAACAAAGCCAAGGAAAAAGCATGTGTGATTACCGGAAGTTTGCTGATAAAAGAAAACGAACAATACTTTAACCGCATGATCTGGATGCAGCCCGACGGCAACTTTTTTACCTATGACAAACGCCATCTATTCAGGATGAGCGATGAGTTTAAGATATTTAACGGAGGCAGCCAGCGTTGCATTGTTGAACTCAAAGGCTGGAAAATTAATCTGAATATCTGTTACGACCTCAGGTTTCCAGTATGGAGCAGAAACACCTATAAAGACGGGCAGTATGAATACGATCTGATGATTTATGTAGCCAACTGGCCGGCCAGTCGTAGCTATATCTGGCAAACCTTGTTGAAAGCAAGGGCAATTGAAAACCAATCTTACGTAATTGGTGTAAACAGGGTTGGAGACGATGGTTTTGGAACCTCGCATTCAGGTGATTCCATGATCATTGATCCTGTTGGAAATGTAATGTTACAAGCCGGAGCATCCAAAGAAGAAACGCATACTCTGGATATATCCAAAGATTTTATTACAGATTTCAGAAATAAGTTTACCGTTGGTTTGGATTGGGATGATTTTGAGATCACAGGCTAATAGTAGCGTTTAAAAATCAGAAATATTCCTTTTCAAGCGAAGATAGCCTGTTCTTTCCAATGCCGTATTTTTAAAAAGGTTATTAAAATCGGGCTTAGATAATTGCTGCCAATCCTTTTTCCGCATTTTTATCAGGTTTTCAGTTGGTTGTAAATCAATATCATTTGTGGGTGCTGCAAACTTTATGTTCCACGGACAAACATCCTGACAGATATCGCAACCAAAAATCCAGTCGTTTTGAGCCAGCTTCATTTCAGGGGTCAAATCATTTTTATATTCAATAGTAAGATATGAAAGGCATTTACGGGCATCCAGCTGATAAGGTGCAAGAATGGCATGGGTAGGACAGGCATCTATACATCGGCTACAATTTCCGCAATGGTCTTTGATAGGTGTATCGTAGCTTAATTCAATATCAGTAATAATTTCGCCAATCAGAAAAAAGGAACCTGTTTTGGGTGTAATTAAACAAGTGTTTTTACCTATCCATCCCAGTCCACTTCTCTGCGCCCATACTTTGTCCATTACAGGTGCCGAATCGCAAAAAGCACGGGAAGAGGATTCAGGAAATTCCTGCTGAATTAATTCAATAATTTGATTTAACCTGGACTTGATAATATAATGGTAATCCTTGCCATAAGCGTATTTGGCTAATTTATAGTTATCGGTTTCATCTATTTTAGTTAGAGGAAAATAATTGAGCAACACACTGATTACCGACTTCGCATTTTCTATCAACAATGCCGGGTTTTTTCGCTTGTCGGAATAGTTTTCCATGTACTGCATTTCGCCATGAAAGCCGTTTTCGAGCCACGTATTTAATTTTTCAGATTCAAAATCAAGTGAATCGACAGCAGCAATACCACAATAAGAAAAGCCCAAGTCTAAAGCTTTTTGCCTGATCTTTTCTGATATGTTTAAAAGCATCGTTATTTATGAAAATCAAAGATTAGTTTTTTTAAGTAAGGATTGTTTAAATACATTAAGTACTTAAGGCACTTCTTATTTCATTGTAGCACTTCCTGCAAAGGGGCTCATAGGTGTCTTTTTCGCCCAGCATGACCAGTTTATCGTTTTGAACGGTCCGGTGAGAATAATGTGCCAGATTTCCGCATTTCATACAAATGGCATGTACTTTTGTAACATCTTCTGCAACTGACATCAGGCGGGGAATAGGTCCAAAAGGCTTACCCAGATAATCCATATCCAAACCTGCCACTATAACCCTTACACCTCTGTCAGCCAATGTATTACAAACATTGTACAGTTCTTCGTCAAAGAACTGGGCTTCATCAATGCCAATTACACTGGCATCTTCTACATACAAGAGTATCTGAGAAGCAGTTTCAACCGGAGTGGAAGGAATTGCATTTTCATTGTGAGAAACCACATTGATATCATCATAACGGGTGTCAATAGCAGGTTTGAAAATTTCAACTTTCTGCTTTGCAATTTTGGCTCGATTCAGGCGACGGATTAATTCTTCGGTCTTACCCGAAAACATGGAACCGCAGATTACCTCAATGCAACCTCTTTTACCAGTACTATTTTCTGTATTCTCAAAAAACATCTATCGTTGTTTAAACTTTTTGCAAATATATCATTAAAAAAATATTTTATATAAAATAATTTTAGGCTGTGCCAAAATCTATCAGAAAACCAAAATTATGTCCTTCTTCTTTTTTCTTCTGAAATCAACAATCGTTAATCTTTATTCGCAAAATTTTATTTTTGAACAAGGATTAACGATTGCAGAAATTAGAAATGTAAAAAATTGAATTATGGAATAGTGATCTCAATGTCTAAATTCAACAAATTTTTAAATTAACACATTTTTCGTGGATCCACCCATAATGTAAATTGCTCATCGGTTAGCAAACCTGATTCTAGAGCTGCTTCCCTTAATGTTTTATTTTCATGATGCGCTTTTTTGGCAATCTTGGCAGCATTATCATAGCCAATGTGAGGATTAAGTGCAGTTACCAGCATCAATGAATTTTCAAGATTTTTATTGATAAAAGGCATATTGGCTTCGATGCCAATGGCACAGTTGTCGTTGAACGAAACACAGGCATCGCCCAATAAACGGGCAGCCTGTAATAAATTATAAATCATTACTGGTTTAAATACATGCAACTGAAAATGACCATGTGTTCCGGCAACAGAAATGGCGGCATCGTTACCGATAACCTGGCAGCAAACCATTGAAAGGGCTTCGTTTTGTGTTGGATTTACTTTACCCGGCATAATGGAAGAGCCCGGTTCGTTTTCAGGCAGGTGTAATTCTCCAATACCGCATCTGGGTCCGGAAGCCAATAAACGGGTATCGTTAGCTATTTTCATCAGACTGATTGCCAATGTTTTTAATGCACCGCTGGTTTCAACCACTGCATCATGAGCAGCCAATGATTCAAATTTATTGGGAGCTGTTATAAAAGCAAATCCTGTCAATTCGGCAATTTTTTTGGCTACCAGCACATCGTAGCCTTTAGGTGTATTTAATCCTGTTCCAACAGCAGTTCCACCCAATGCCAGTTCCGCCATGTGAGGCAACGTATTTTTTATGGCTTTAATTCCATGTTCTATTTGTGAAACATAAGCAGAAAATTCCTGACCCAGGGTTAGTGGAGTAGCGTCCATTAAATGGGTACGGCCTGTTTTTACAATATCTTTGAATGCTTTTGATTTCTCAGCCAGTGTATTTTTAAGTTTTTCTGCTCCAGGAATGGTAACATCAACAATCATTTTGTATCCGGCAATGCTCATTGCGGTAGGAAAAGTATCATTGGATGATTGTGATTTGTTGACATCATCGTTTGGATGGATAATGGTTTTTTCGCCCAATATACCTCCATTGAGAACGTGAGCACGGTTGGCAATTACCTCGTTGAGGTTCATATTACTTTGGGTACCAGAACCGGTTTGCCATATTACCAATGGAAACTGGTCGTCGAGTTTGCCTTCCAATATTTCATCACATACTTTACTAATCAGTTCGCATTTTTCTTTGGGCAAAACGCCCAATTCGAAATTACTCAAAGCAGCAGCTTTTTTAAGTATAGCAAATGCCCATATAATTTCTTTAGGCATAGATGCAGCTTCTCCAATTTTAAAATTTTCGACAGAACGTTGGGTTTGTGCGCCCCAGTATTTGTCGGCAGGAACTTCAATAGGCCCCATGGTATCTTTTTCTGTTCTTGTTTTCATTTGTTTATATTTTATTAAATCACTGAAATAGTTATTGTTATATTACTAAATTTATTACTTTTATTCAAGTTTTGCCAATGGAATGTACATGATATATTCATTTCGGTTGGTCCCGAAGTTTCGGGATGGACATTTCATGTGTTTATATTTGTTTATATTGATAATTTTATAAAAAGCAATCTAAGTTTTCAATAGGGTCAGCCCATACAGCACTATGATCTTTTTCAATAATGGGGCGCTGAATTAATTGGGGGAATTCAGCTAAAATTTTAATCCATTCGTCATCATTGAAATTTTTGCCCCTGAAACGTTTTTTGTAAATATCTTCCTGTGTTCTGATGATCTCCTGCGGACTTTTATGCATTTTAGCCAATAGTAATTTCAACTGCATTTCAGAGAGCGGATGTTTTATATATTCAATAATTTCGAATTTTCCAGCTTTTTCGGTAAGATATTGTAAACCTGCTCTGGATTTCTTGCAACGTGGATTATGGTATATTTTTAACATATTAAAATTGACATTAATAAATTCTGTGTAAATTTATAATATTTTAAACTAGTTTTGCAAAAAAGCAGAAAAAATTATCAT
>CAIUKU010000183.1 GCA_903899825.1 uncultured Bacteroidales bacterium
CACCAATCGGTGTATTTTTTTACATTTTATTTAGCTTATATTTGTAAGTTCAAATCAAAAAAAAAATAGCATGAAAAATCATTTACATTTTGGGTCAAAAAGACTTTTAGTTAAATTATTATCTTCAGCAATCATTCTAGCTGTAATATTTAATATTGGGGTATTGTCTGCACAAGTGAATTTTGTGCAAACGCTCAATGCCGATTTTAACAAGGGAGTGGTAAACAATGCTGTGGTTGGCAGTGATAATGTATATCTTCAATTTGCAGCCAATGATGTGGGTAGTTGGCTTACATCAACAGTACTACCGCAGACACTTTGCGGACATAAAACAGTTTCATGGAATGACAGATATGTATATATGATAGGTGGTTATAACAATTCCAACTATGTAAATACAGTTTATTTAGCAACTATTCAGGCTGGTGGTATTTCAGGTTGGACTACATTAAATCCATTGCCGGTTGCTATAAGAGATCCAGCTGTTGTAATAGGAACCAATACAATTTATGTAATGGGAGGACGAGACGCATCGCAGGTTTACAATACTATATATTATGCAACGATTAATACTGATGGAACCATAGGTGCATGGCAGACTTCTGCAGTGTCACTTCCTGTAAATCTTTGGGGGCATACAGCCACTTATGTGATGGGTTACATCTATATCATTGGTGGTAGTAGTTCAATGACTGAGAATACAGCATTAAACACAGTTTATTATTCAAAAGTAAATGCTTTGAATACAATTTCTGCATTTACTCCAGGTACTAATTTAGCTGCTGCCAGAAATCGACACAGTACAATAACTTACAATAACAAACTTTATGTTTTGGGTGGCTATGATAATACTGGTACTAAAGCAAACACTGTATATATAGCAACACCGGCATTGAATGGCTCCAATGGATCATGGTCTTCCGGAAGTAATTTACCGGTAGCTGTCAGCAATCATTCTTCAGTAATGAATAATGGTATTATTACTGTTATGGCAGGTGATGTTGGCTCCACATTAAGTAACACCGTTTACTTTGCAAAAGCAGATACAACAACACTGGGCTGGGTAACTTCAGGAAATGTTTTGTATGATTATACAAAAGATGGGGCTGCTTTTGCTGGCAATGGAATAATTATATACACAGGGGGGATCAATCTTTCCGGCACTCCTATTCTCAACTGCCGCTATGCAAACATGACTTTGAGCAGTAATTATGTTAATCATGGCTGTTTTATATCAAACCCGTTTTCTGAATTAGGTGCAGAAAGATTAATAGATTCACTCAGTTTTCTTAAATCATATACAGCTCCTGCAAATTTACAATTAACTTACCGTACAGCAGCTAGTGATGGGATATGGAGTGACTGGAATACACTGCTTTCGTCTTCCCCAGTTATTGTAGGACAAACCAAACAATATTTACAATATGCAACTATACTAACAGGATCAACCACCTTTAATTCAACTTTTAATGAGTTAAAAATGTACACTCCTGGCACTCAACTTAGTGGTAATCTAAATGCTATTACTACATTTACCAAAGCACTAAGCCCCTATTGGGCAACATCTGATATTTCATTTACCGGAGGAACCCACACTTTTCAGGCTGGTGCTACCATTCTATTTTTACCTAATACAGGACTAACTGTCGGTCAGGCAAATATTATATGTAATGGAACAGCTGTTGATTCAGTAAAATTTACCTATTTTACCAATGAGACTGGTAAATGGAATGGAATTTACTTTGATGAAAATAGCGATGTTGGAGTTTCATCCCAATTTAATTATACCATAATTTCCAATGCCGGTAACGGATCAAGAAATGCCAATCTTAGTTGTTATGCAACCAGTGAACCTCTGCTTTCAAATTGCATTATCAGAAATGCTGATGGCAATGGTATCAGTCTGAATTCGGCACATATAAGTATTCAAAATTCACTTATCAAAGGAAATACAGAGAATGGACTTTACCTAACTAACTCAAATCCTAGTGTAGTAACAACTACTTTCTCCTATAACGGAGCAGGTGGAGTTTGTTATGCCACAACTTCTTCAATGCCCAATTTTACAAATTCCACACTTAGTTATAACCTCTATGCGCTTTATTATCCAACTGTTAATATGACGCTAAGCAAACATCTCGGTACTCTGACTCTAACAAATAACACCTTTAATGGTATTTGTTTACCCGGAGGACTTGTAACAGATAATAACCGATGGAATTCGATGTTATATCCTATATTTATCATGGATAATCTATATATTGGACGACAATATAGCAGTTGCCGACTGACCATTGAACCTGGAAATACTATAAAAATGGCTTTAGGTAAAAAAATTCATATAGGGCATACACTTTCAGGGTGGTATTCAGGAGAGTTATATGCAATTGGAAGTCAGGATAGTTTAATTAAGTTTACAGCATCGAATGATACAACTGGCGGATGGGATGGAATCTATTTTAATGATTGGAGTGATTACAACGGAGCAACTTCAGTTATGGATTATTGTGTTATTGAAAAAGGAAATGAATACAATATGTATATTGAAAACACCTATCAACCAAGTATAAACCATTGTACCATCAAAAATGCATTTAAAGATGGAATTAAATTTTATGGTGCATACAATACAATCTCTAATTCTACAATTCAATCCAATGGAAGGTATCCTTTATATTTTTCTGAGCCTCATACATTTCCCACACTGAATGGGAATACTTATTCAGGAAATACGATTAATATGATAGGTTACTGTGGTGGAAACCTAACTGAAAGTCGTACTTTTCAAAATGATGGTATAGGATATAATATTATTGATAATATTATGGTAGGAAAGCAATACTCACTTAGCAGACTTACTATTGCACCGGGACTTACTTTGAGTTTTGCCCCAGGTAAATATATACGAATTGGACATAATAATTCTTCTGGGTGGTATGCTGGAGAGTTATACGCAGTGGGTAAAATCGATAGCATTATTACTTTTACTTCATATAGTGGAATTACAGGAGATTGGAATGGAATTTATTTTAACGATTATAGTGATTTTAACGGTGGAACTAATCAAATGAAGTACTGTACTATTCAAAAATCAAATGATTACAATGTTTATTGTGAAAATGCTACTACAGTTAGCATTGACCATTGCTCCCTTTCCAATGCAATGACTGATGGGCTCAGATATTATGGTTCTTATGGATCATTTACAAATAATACTTTTAACAATAATGGGAGATACCCTGTTTATTACACTGAGTGGTCATCTCAACCTATTCATTATAACAATATTTTCACAGCTAATTCTATAAATATGATAGCATTATCTGGTGGTACTTATTCTGAAAGCAGATCAATTACTAAGGACAATGCAGATTATCTTGTATTAGATAATATATTAATAGCGTGTCAATATAATACCCGAAGACTTACCATTGAACCAGGAGTGACCCTAAATTTTGCAACAGGGAAAAATTTACAGGTTGGATATAATAGTTCAAGTTCAGGTTGGTTCGGAGGAGAATTGTATGCAGTTGGTAAAGCCGACAGCATTATTACCTTTGCACCCTACAGTGGCATTATAGGTGATTGGAATGGTATATATTTCGATCCACGAAGTGGGAATGGTTATGCAGGTTCCACGAGTTTATTAAAATACTGTACCATTAAAAAAGGAAATACTTACAATGTGCTGGCTGAAAGCACACAACAACCCACTATTGATCATTGTACACTTACACAATCATTAGGAAATGGTTTGACTATTTCAAATTCAAATCTTACAATTAAAAGTACGAATTTTACCAATAATGCCAACAATGGAATATACATTGACGGCACTGGAACTGCTACCCTTGGAAATGCAGATTCATTAACCTGCAACCTATATAATAACGGTACTTTTGCATTGTATAACAATTCAGCTTCAGATATTAACGCCAGATATAATTATTGGGGAAGCAGTGATTCAACAATGATTGCAAATAAAATTTATGACAAAGGAGATAATTCTACCAAAGGCAGGGTTTATTTTACTCCTTTTTTACAACTCCCTTTTTTAACTACATCGAATACTTTAATGAGTGGAACTATAAAATATGCCAATGCCGGAGCAAATCCAATAAAAAATGCCAGCATGGCGATAAAGAATTTCGCCGATTCTACTATTGCAACAACAACAACTAACACATCCGGAGTATATAGTTTTAGTTCCTTTCCTTCAGGAAACTACAAAATGACCATTACTCCAGCAGCTTTATGGAATGGTGTAAATTCAACTGATGCACTGGCAATACTGAATCACTTTGCTCAGATTATTCCTTTGAATGGAATGTATCTGGCTGCAGCAGATGTTAATAACAGCCATACCATTAACGGAACAGATGCCATGCTCACAATGAGAAGATATTCCGAAATGATTACTTCTTTTCCTTCCGGAGATTATCTTTACAATTCAGACAGTCTAATTGTTAACGGAAATCTGGTAACCAACAACATAAAAATGATTTGTTATGGTGATGTGAATGCTTCTTATGCACCGGCTAAAAAGAGTACAGCTTCCGTTGGACTTTTACATGAAGGCAGCCTGATTGTTGATTCTTTCACTGAATTTGATCTCCCTGTAAAAATAAAAACAGGTATGCAGTTAGGAGCTATTTCACTTGGCTTTTATTATCCTGATCAATATCTGGAAATTAAAGGCGTTCAATTGGTCAATGGTATTAGCGGATTCTCTTGGACAGCAACCAATGGCTTGTTCCTTATGGGTTGGTGCGACTTAAATCCATTAAATATCAACGATGACGGGGTTGTTGTAGTTCTAAGAATAAAAACCAAAAATATCTCAGGTCTTACAAATGGAATTTCACTTGACATTTATGAAAATTGCGAGTTTGCCAATGCAATGGCAGTTCCTAATGAATTTGCAGTTGTTTCAATTCCTGTAATCAATACCAATTTAACAGGAATTCAACACTGCATTAGTTTGAACAGTTTATCTGTCTACCCAAACCCGGTCAGTGGAAATGCTGTAATTTCATTTTCAATTGAAACTCCTGGGATTATTCAGCTAAGTTTAGTAGATATTGTTGGAAAGAATATTTTAAATATTACCAACGAGAATTATTCCATTGGTAATCATAAACTTGTTTTACAATCTGCTCATCTTAAACCTGGAATCTATTTCTTGAAATTCACAAGTACAAATAATGAAAAAACAATTTCAGACATGATCAAGTTAGTAGTATCTAACTAAAAATCTTAACGTTATGAAATATCCATAAGAATAATATTCAAACAATTAGGAATATTACTATGGCATATTCCATCTGACTATTTAATAATTTAAAAAAATCACAGATGAAAACATTGATTTTAAAAATACTACCACTTTTGTTTGTAATTGTCTGGCCAGTGTTAATTAAGTCTCAAACTATCGTTACAACTGCGGAGTCAGTTACATCTTGCCCCGGTGAAATACAAATCCCGGTCAGGGTAACGAATTGCAACGGGATTGGAGCCATCTCACTCAAACTGAATTTTGATACTACTAAGTTGACTTATATTGGATATCAGAATCTGAATACGGCTCTTAATGGAGGGATGATACTTATCAACTCAAGCAGTAATAAAGTATTCATCAGCTGGATTAACACCACAGCTGCAAACCTGGGAGACAGCATTATTGTTAAGCTAAGATTTAATGCAATATCCGGGACTTCTAATCTTAGCTGGGATTTACAAACTTCAGGAAATTGTGAATACAGTAATATTAACGGGAATGTACTAACAGCCACTTTTACCGATGGAACAGTTACAATCAATCAACCACCCATAATTAATACTCAGCCTGTTGATAAAACTGTACTTTTAGGATTAAATACTTCTTTTTCTATTGCAGCAACAGGTACTGGTATCAACTACCTATGGCAAATAAGCACTGATGCAGGAAATAGTTGGATCGATTTAGTCAATAACGCTAACTATTCTGGTGTAACTTCAGCATCCTTAAGTATTACAAATGCCTTACTATCATTCAATAATTATAAATACAGATGCAGACTGACCGGGATATGTACACCTATAGTTTATACCAACGAAGTTACACTCACTGTTATAAACCCAGTAACAACGACATTGCCTACAGCAAGTTACTGTCCTGGTATTATTACAGTTCCGGTTATAGTTAATAACTTTACAGGTATCGCTGCATTTTCATTGGTATTTTCCTATAATACCTCTTGTCTGACGTATTCTGGTTACCAGTCTACTAATACTGCACTTTCAGCTGGAAACTTATTGATCAATGCTAACGGTGGTAAATTATACATGACATGGTCATCGGCAAACTCAACTTCATTTGTAAACGATACCATGGTAAAACTTCTTTTTACTGCAGTTTCGGGCAGTAGTAGTCTGACATGGGATAATGCAACTGCTGGAAGCTGTGAATATTCAGGCATAAACGATATGCAAATCACAACAGTTTTTGTCAATGGTAGTGAAACCATTTATTCAATTCCTGCTGTTACGTCTCAAGCTGTAAACAAAACCATTGCAAAGGGACAAAATACTACATTCAGTATAGCAACGTCAGGAACAGGATTGTCGCATTTATGGCAGGTAAGTACAAACGGAGGTGTCAGTTTCTCTGATTTAACAAATAGTGGCTATTACTCTAATGTAACTACAACAACCCTTACAATTACATCAGCTCAATTGGCTATCAATGCATATCAATACCGATGTAAGGTTTCGGGAAGCTGTTCACCGATAGTGTATTCCAATCCGGTAACACTAACTATACTGCCAAATATTATAACAAACTGTCCAACGTTAACCCAATGTCCCGGTCAGGTTATTGTTCCTATTACGGTTACAGATTTTATTGCTGTTGCTTCTTTTTCATTGACATTGAATGTCAATTCATCTGTTTTAAGCTATAATTCTTATCAGAATTTAAATGCATCTGTTGCTAATGGTTTTTTAAACATTAATGCTGTTGGCAACAAGGTATATCTGACCTGGTCAAACAGTTCAGCTGCAACAATAGCAAACGGTGCAGTACTTTTAGAACTTAAATTCACAGGAGTACCGGGAAGCAGTGCACTAAGCTGGGATACACCAATAACAGGAAATTGTGAATACAGCGACATTAATGGTCAGCTTATTTTTTCAAGCTGGAATAACGGAAATGTTACTATAAATTCTCCACCTGCAATCACTGCAAATCCTGTAAATAGCTCAATTTATGCTACGGGCAGTACTTCTTTCTCTGTAACCGCCAGCGGTACAAGTCCCGGATATCAATGGCAGGTGAGTACAAACGGAGGTTCAAGTTTTACTAACCTTAGTAATGTAGTTCCTTATTCTGGTATAAATGCAGCAACCCTGACCATTAACCCAACTTCTAATGGAATGAATGGCTACCTATATAAATGCATTGTTACCGGAAGTTGTACCCCTTCAGACACATCCAATTCAGGACAACTCACTGTTACATCGGCTCCGATAACCACAACACCAGGAACAGTTAGCAGTTCCTGTACAGGAAATTTAAACATCCCGATTAATGTAACAAATTGCAACAATGTGGGAAGTATATCTCTGACAATGATTTATGACACCAGCAAGATGAGTTTTGAAGGATATAATTCTGTCAACAATGCACTTTCAGGAGGAATGCTTGTTGTGAATCGTACAGGAAACAGGATAATAATGTCATGGGCTTCTTCAACAGCTGCTAATATCGGATCAGGTATTCTTATTCAATATCGATTTATTGCCATTAGTGGAATTTCAACCATACTTAGCTGGGACAACCCAACAGCCGGAGCCTGTGAATATACAGATCTTAACGGGAATATCATCACTTCATTCTATAATAATTCCAATATATCAGTTATTGCAAATACCTTAAATGTGAATGCAGGTAGTGATATTTGCATAGTATCCGGTGGTTCTGCTCAACTGACAGGATCTGTTACCGGAGGAACAGCTCCTTATACCTATTTATGGACACCTTCAACAGGCCTGAGCAATCCGGCTATTCCTAATCCTATTGCCAGCCCAACGTCAACAACAAATTATACACTTACTATAACTGGAAACAATGCATGTACAGCATACGATCAAATGATTGTAAGTGTTAATAATTTCGCAGGAACTGCAGGAAATATCAGTGGATCTTCTGTTGTAACTCAGGGACAGAACAATGTAAGCTATACAGTTCCCTCTGTTGCAAATGCAACATCTTATATTTGGACTTTACCCACAGGTGCAAGTATTGTTTCAGGAAGTAATACTAATTCAATATTGGTTAACTTCTCCAATACTGCATTATCAGGCAATATAAATGTTTATGGCAGTAATAGTTGTGGAAACGGTAGTCTTTCACCAGACTTTCCGGTTACCGTTAATCTATTACCATGTTCACCTCCTTCAAATCAGGCTTCATTATTCACTGTAGCAGCTATAACAAAAAACTCAATGACCATAGGCTGGACCAGAGGTAATGGAGATTCTGTTTTAGTTATTGCACGCCAGGGTAGTGTTGTAAATGCAGATCCTGTTAATGGAATTAAATACAATGCAAATTCTGCTTTTAATAACGGAACCCAATTAGGTACTGGCAATTATGTAGTTTATAAAGGAACAGGAACTTCTGTAAATATTACTGCTTTAACATCAGAAACTACTTATTATTTTGCTGTTTATGAATACAACAGAATTAACACATGCTATAAAATACCCGGATTATTGGGTTCTGGTTTAACTTCATCTCCAAATTCAACATTTACTGCTGCAATATCAAATGCCTGGGAAACAATTGCAAACTGGGATAATGGTGTACCTGATTCCACTACAAATGCTATAATACCTGCAAATAAATTAGCTGTGATAAATTCAAATAATAATAAATGTATGAATTTAACCATAGCAGCCTTAGGAAAATTAACTATAAATACTTCCAAAGACTTATTTGCTCTTGGGACATTAACTATGCAATCTGATGCAACAGGAAATGCATCATTGATTAATAATGGAACCTTGACTTCATCTGCAAATATCATTCAACGATATATTCCTGTATCAACACAAGATGAATTTCATCAATTATCCTCACCTGTTATGGCACAAGCTATAAGTCCAAACTTTAGCCCTGTAAACCAAAGTTTTTACGCATGGAAAGAAAGCAATGCCAGCTGGCTTGCATTTGAAGATGATGGTTTTAATGCATTGAATGGGAGCAATAATTTTAACCCGGGTAAAGGTTATGCCGTTTCATATCTGACTACTTCAACGAAATCTTTCAACGGCTTACTGAATAATGGAATTATCAATACTGCGCTAAGTGTAACTGCAGGTATTTATGCCGGCTGGAATTTTATTGGAAATCCATATCCATCGGCAATTAATTGGAATACTGCTGCAGGATATTCCAGAAATATGCTTGAAGATGCAGGAACCGTAACAAATGAATACGCTTTTTGGATTTGGAATCCAACAATAGGCAACTATGGTACATTTATTTCATCTACACTTAGCGGAACAAATGGAGTTTCAAATATGATTGCTCCCACTCAGGGATTTTGGGTTAAAGCCACAACTGCAGGCATATTCAGTATAAATAACAATGCCCGCGAACATGCAGCTCAGCCTTGGTTAAAGTCAATTTTAGCAGATAATAATACGCTTCGACTCAAAATTACTTCAACCGAAAATAGTTTTAGTGATGAAATGATGATATGTTTTGGCAATACCAATGACTTTGGAGGTGCAGAAAAAATGTCAAGTCTTTATCAAAATGCACCTGAAATTTTTTCAACCAAACTTAATAAAAGCTGGAGTATAAACAACCTTACTTCTGTTTCACAAAATGAAGAAGTTACTGTAGGTTTTAAACCTGGTGTTGATGGAAATTTTACTATTTCTGCAAGTGGTGTTCAGTTTTTTGGAAATGTAATCCTCTATGATCTCAAAACAGGAATACATCATAATTTATCAATTCAAAACAACTATTCATTTGATGCACTTACAACGGATAATCAAAATCGATTTCTTTTGAACTTTAGTCCTAAAGTAATTAATGATGAAAGTGAAATGCCAACACTGTATTATTATAATAAATCTATCAGTATTTACAATCCATGGTTTGAGAATACTGATATATATATTTATAATGAAGTTGGAAGATTAATTGATAACTTTAGGGTAAATAATGGAAACAGCAATTATACTATTAATTTTACTCAGGGAATGTATACTGTTAAAATGAAAAATGAAAAGCACATATTTGTTAAAAAACTTATCATCTATTAAAATTAGATCCTATATAAATTAAAGATTAACAGACATTTAGTTTAATCCATTTTCAACTGCAAAATTTATTAAA
>CAIUKU010000184.1 GCA_903899825.1 uncultured Bacteroidales bacterium
ATTTTCCCTTATAGTTATGTTAATTTTTATTTTTGGCATTCAAGCAATCGCCCAGCTAAGCGGAACAAAAAATATCCCAGGTGATTATGCAAGTATTGAATCAGCAATCAATAGCCTTAATGTTTCAGGAGTTGGATCAGGTGGCGTTAAATTTAATGTAGCAGCTTCTTATACAGAAACAGCTCCATCAGGAGGATTTTTAATTACTGCTACCGGGACTGCCACTGATGCCATCATTTTCAGAAAAAACGGAATTGGATCAAATCCGGTTATAACTGCTGCAATACTCCTGGTGTCTACTAATTATGATGCTGTGGTAAAGATTGCCGGTGGCGACTATATTACTTTCGATGGCATCGACATTGTTGAAAATACTGCAAATACAACTAATTTAACAGACTGGGGCTATGCTCTGTTAAAAGGCAGTTCCTCTGCTCCTGTTGACGGTTGCCAATATGTTACGATAAAAAACTGCAACATAAGTTTAAATAAAACAAACCTGGCTTCTATAGGTATTTATGCTGGCAATCATATTTCAACTTCTACAACAACACTTACTACTTTAACAGCATCAACTGATGCTATGAACAATTGTAAGTTTTTCAACAATACAATTTCCAATGTTTATGGAGGTATTTCAATTACTGGTTATAATGCAGCATCACCTTTTATATTGTATGATGCTAACAATGAAATAGGGCTTGAAGGAGCAAATACGATTACTAATTTTGGAGGAGCAAACACCAGTACACGTGGAATATATGCCAGTAATCAAAAAGATTTAAAAGTTGCCAATAATATCATAAATTCTTCATTAAACGGCTTATCAAACTCTGCTTATGGCATTTTTACCCAAAACGGAAATGCTTCAAATATTGACATCTTTAACAACACTATTTCATTATCAATTACTTCAGGAAGCTTTACTCAAAGTGTTTATGCCATCTACAATACGATTGGAAGTACAGCTAATTCAAACACTGTAAATATTTACAATAATAGTATTATTAATTGTAATTTAACTGCTGCAACTTCGGGTAATTTGCAAGGCATTACGAATACCGGAGCAGCATCTTCAGTAAATATTTATGAAAATACTATTAGTTCAAATATACTAGCTGGTAGCGGTAATTTTACCGGTATTTTTAACAATGCAAATCTGGGGAGCAATCCGCTGAATATATATTCAAATATTATTATTAATAATTCTAAGACTGGAGCAAGTGGCAATATGTATTGCAGCCAGGCTGTTACTGGCAGTATAAATTATTATTTAAACAGCATTCACGATAATTCAGCTGCAGGAACTGCTTTCATTTATGGGTATTCCAATTTTGGAGCTCCTGTTACTGAAACTTACCGTGATAACAACATATACAACCTTAGTGTTAACGGAGCCGGAACGGTTCATGCATTCCAACTTTCATCCTCAGCAACAGGTGTAAAAAATATATATGGAAATAATATTTATGCACTGATTGCAGGAGGGAATGTAAATGGAATTTCAAGCATTACAGGTTCTCCTTCTAACATATACAAAAACAATATATACAACCTAAGCAGCAGTGGAGCTGGCTCTCAAGCTATTGGGATTAACTACGCTGGTAGTACCGGAAATATTTACAATAATTTTATTTCTGACCTCAGAGCTACTGCATCAACCAATACCCTAGCTGTTGTTGGAATAAATTTGGGAGGTAGCTTGCAAAACCTTTATTACAATACCATTTATTTAAACGCCTCGAGTTCATCCATTTCTACTTTTGGAAGTGCAGGTATTTATAAACTAAGCACAACAATTTGTGATTTAAGAAACAATATTATTGCAAATAATTCAATACCAGGTACAGCAGGAGGAAGTTACACCGTTGCATTTAGAAATTCAGGAGTTTATAATTCAGCTTATTATGCAGTAACATCCAACAACAATTGTTTTTATGCCGGTACTGCATCAGCCAGTAACTTAATTTATTATGATGGAAGCAATGCCAATCAGACCATTGCAGATTTTCAGACATTGGTAACTCCAAGAGATATAGCTTCATTCAATGAAATGCCTCCTTTTGTTAACATTATTACAGCACCTTACAACTTACATTTAAAAACAGATCAGGCAACAGCTTGTGAGAGTGGTGGCCTTAAAATTACGACGCCATCAATTACAGAAGACTTTGATAATAACCTTAGATGGGGTGAAGTCGGATATGCTGGAAGTGGTTCAACAACTGATGTTGGTGCTGATGAGTTTGAAGGGATTCCAAATTATAACTGTGGATTGCCAATACCAGGCAACACTATCGCTTCAGAAAATGTCTTATGTATCGGCAATTCAACTCAACTTTCATTACAAAACACAATTACTCAAACAGGTATTGATTACCAATGGAGCAGTTCAACAGATAGTTTAACATATACCACTATTTCAGGTGCAACAGCTTCAACTTATACAGCAACTCCTTTAGAAAACAGCTTTTTCAAATGTATAGTAAACTGCAAAAACGGACCAGTAACTGCAAGTTCAACACCTGTTAAAATATACATAAACCCGTTACCCTCTGCTTCAGGATTAATATCAGGTACAGATACAATTTGTACAGGTCAGTCAAATCTTGTTTATGCTATTTCGCCTGTTTTAAATGCAAACTCTTATATCTGGGCATATTCTGGAACTGGAGCCAACATAAGCGGAAGTGATACCAATGTTTCAATCGATTTTTCTTCAATAGCGACAAGCGGTAATTTAACCGTAAAAGCACACAACAGTTGTGGTGATGGAATAATTTCAACAGACTTCCCAATAACTGTGAATGCTGTTCCAGCTGCTGCGGATTCCATATCAGGTTCGGCTATAGTATGTCAGGGATCTTCAAATAATATTTATTCAATCCCTTTAATTGCGAATGCTACAACCTATAACTGGTTCTATTCAGGAAGTGGGGCAAGCTTTTCTGTAGATTCAAACAGAATTACTATTAGTTTTACATTAAATGCGACATCCGGTAATTTAACAGTTTATGGAAGCAATGATTGTGGTAATGGTATAATTTCAGCAAATTTTCCTATTACAATAAATGCAATACCAGGTATGCCGGCTAACATTAGCGGTATAGATACAGTCTGTCAGGGAACAACAGGAATTGCTTACAATATTGCTGCAATTAATGGTGCAACTTCCTATATCTGGTCTTATTCAGGTACTGGAGCAACTATTAATGGAACAAGCGATAATATTACAATAAGTTTTTCCAACAATGCTACCTCAGGTTCATTAAGCGTTAAAGGTATAAATAGCTGTGGTGAAGGAATTTCTTCATTAAATTATTCAATAACAGTAATGTCAATGCCTTCTGCATCAGGGATTATTTCAGGGTCTGATATTGCTTGTCAGGGGCAAACAGGTCTTACTTACTCAGTACAACCTATCTTAAATGCTACCTCCTATATATGGACATATACAGGTTTAGGAAGTAGTATTACGGGATCTTCTAATACGGTTTCTCTCAGTTTATTCGCCAGCGCTACTTCCGGAAATATTACAGTTAGAGGCAATAACTCCTGTGGAAATGGCGATATTTCTGTAAAATATATTGCAGTTTTCCCTTCTGTAGAAAATGCCGGAGTTATAACAGGAAACACCACCCTTTGTCAGGGTCAAAATGCTGTAAATTACAGTATTCCAATTATTAACAATGCAACTTCCTATATTTGGACATTGCCTAATGGTGTAACAGGAAGTAGTTCAACAAATAATATTACAGTTAACTATACTTCATCTGCAGTCAGTGGGAATATAACTGTAAAAGGAAACAATTCCTGTAGTGAGGGATTAGCTTCAAATTTATCAGTAGTCGTAAATCCTTTACCTGAAACAGGCATTATATCAGGAAATACACCGGTATGTCAGGGTGAAAATGCAATAAGTTATATGATACCTGCACTTCCTAATGCAAGTTCTTATATATGGACTTTACCATCCGGAGCAACTGGAGTAAGTACAACAAACAGTATATTCGTTAATTTTGGCTTATCAGCTATTTCAGGAAATATTACAGTTAAGGGAAACAATGCTTGTGGTGATGGTTTGGTAGCATCATTACCAATTACGGTTCATCCTAAGCCGGCAAACGCAGGAACAATAACAGGACCCACAAATATTTGCTATGGTCAAAATGCAATAACTTATAGTATTCCTGTCATTAACAATGCTACATTATATGCTTGGACTCTACCAAATGGCGTATTAGGCAGTAGTGATTCAAACAGTATTACAGTCGATTTTGGGACTTCATCAGTATCGGGGAATGTTACTGTGAGAGGGAGCAATCAATGTGGCAATGGAAATACCGCTGCATTGGCAATACATGTAAGTCCACTTACAGTTGCTGCAGGTGTAATTTCAGGAACGGCTACTGTTTGTCAGGGGCAAAACTCATTAATATATTCTGTACCTACAATAGCAAATGCATCATCTTATATATGGACTTTACCTTCAGGGGCAACAAGTTCTGGCACTACTAACAGCATTACTGTAAATTTCGGCATTTCAGCTTTGAGTGGAAATATAACAGTAAATGGAAGAAATTCATGCGGAGACGGAACAAGTTCAACAAAAGCAATTACTATCAATCCTTTACCTGCTACACCATTAAATATTTCAGGACCAACAACCGTTTTTCATAATCAGAATTCGATAATCTATGGTATTGCACCCACAGCCAATACACTATCTTATGTTTGGACACTTCCAGCTGGTGCCAGCGGAAATAGTACAACTGACAGCATTGTTGTAAATTACGGATCTTCTGCTGTTTCAGGGAATATCACTGTAAAAGGAATTAACAATTGCGGCAGTGGAAGTCCGGCAATCTTACCCATTACTGTTGACCCAACTGAAAATACTATACGGTTAATTGTTACGGGTAATACTACTTCTTTTACAGATGAAATCATTGTAAGTTTTGGTTTTGCCAATGATCAGGGAGGTGCCGAAAAAATGTACAGTATCTATCCTACAGCTCCAAATTTATATTCTACAAAGTTTAATAAAAAATGGAGCATCAATTATCTTACAAATATAATCCAGTATGAAAAAGTTGCGGTTGGATTTAAAGCCGGAGTCAATGGAATTTACTCGATTTCAGCAAATGACATCAACAGTTTTTCACCACTTACTTATATTTATCTGAAAGATCTCTTTACAAATTCGATTGCTGATTTGAATCAAAATCCGGTCTATACTTTTACTGCATCAAAAAACGACAGTGTCAATCGTTTTCAGTTACTGTTTTCATCACTCCCGGTAAGATGGCTTGGAAATACTTCAGCTAACTGGAATACCACTTCTAACTGGTCCAATAGTTCACTTCCATCAATCTCAGAAAATATTTTCATTACTTCATGGGCAGCCAATCAGCCGCATATAACATCCTTAGTATCTTCACCAGTTGTTTGTAACAACCTTACTATAAAACCGGGAGCGAGTCTGACAATTGATGCAGGCAAAGCACTGACTGTTAATGGAACACTTACAAATCTTGCAGGAGACTCTGGCATTGTACTAAAATCTGACGCAAGTGGAACGGCCTCAATTCTTCATGCCACACCAAATGTAAATGCCAATGTTGAGCGATTTATACCGCATACAAATCCTGATGAATTCCACATGTTGTCATCACCCGTTACAGCTCAGGCTATCAATCCGGATTTCAATGAACAAAATGGTTTTTTTGTCTGGAATGAACCAACTGATACCTGGATTGAATATGCTGATACTGCTAATTTTACAGCCGTCAATGGTAGTAATAATTTTGTTCCCGGCATCGGTTATGCGGTATCTTATCAAAATGCAGTTACCAAAATATTCAAGGGAAATCTTAATCAGGGAAGTATCTACATCCCATTAACCTATACTACAGGAAGCTATAGTGGCTGGAATTTTATTGCCAACCCCTACCCTTCATCCATCAACTGGAATGCAACAAACGGCTGGAACAGAAATATTTTATCAGATGCCGGAAATGGCGAAAAAGCCATATGGGTATGGAATGCAGCCAACGGAAATTATGGAGCTTATATCTCCAATTCAGGTGCTTATGGTACCAACGGAGTAACTTCCAATATAGCATTGTCGCAGGGATTTTGGGTAAAAGCCAACAGTACCGGTACTTTAAGTATGGATAATACAGTCAGAATACATTCTACACATTCATTTTTAAAATCTACAACAGCATCTGCAGAAATGCTTCGTCTGACAGTTTCAGGAACAGCCAATGCTTTTAATGATGAACTCATTATTCAGTTTGGCAATGCAAATAACCAGGGTGGTGCCGAAAAAATGTTCAGCATAGATGCAACTGCACCGGGAATTTACTCAATAAAATCTGGTAAAAACTGGAGTATCAATAAGCTTACTTCAATTACTGATAATACAATGATTCCTGTTGGTTTTAAGGCAGGTGTAAATGGAGATTATACTATAAAAGTCAGTGATATCAATAGTTTTACTACTCCTGTCTATACTTATCTAAAAGATATGGCAACCAACACTCTTACTGATTTGAATCAGCATGCAACTTATACATTTACAGCAAGTACAACAGACAATGCCAATCGTTTTCAATTGTTGTTTGTTGCTTCACCACTTAGTATATCAAATAAAGTTTTACAGAATACCAGTATTTATGCTTTTGACAACGTTATTTATATAAATTCCAATGAAACTATTCAGCAAATATCCATTTATAATACATTGGGGCAATTGCTTAAAACTGTTGAAAAACCAAATAGTAAAACTGTAATAAGCATGAAGGAATATGCAGTTGCTTACTATATTGTAAAAGTGGTGACAACAAAAAATGTGTATGCTGAGAAGGTAATGGTGAAATAATAAAAGCCTATCCCTAAATCCCTTTACTTTGGAAAGGGACTTAGGGCAGTGCATAATGAAAGGCTTGTTCTATGAAAAAAAATTCATAATAATGCACTTCGATATTATTTTTTTATGCTTTCCAACTTTTTTCATTCCATATAAATTATTTCAAAACTTATTCCAATGCTATCATTTGGAAAAAATTATGATCAAAGCTTTCCTTCTCACTCTCATCAAATTGCATATTTGACTTCAATAGAATTTACAAAAAATTATTTAAAATCGGGCAGAAACAGCCTGACTGATTGATATTTTTAGTAATTTCATGCCCAAATTTTATCATTTCATTTTGTTAAATTTCATGGAAGTAAAAAATATATCTTTTATAATCAATCATTTATAGCATAAAAAAGAAATTTTTAATTTTACAGCTTATATTTTTAAATTTTAAAGAATTATACAATGGCAAGAAAAACCATATTCCTGGCAGTCGCTTTATTCCTGGTAATTTTTACAGTTAAAGCAGGTAGTATTACCATTACTTCTCCCAACGGAGGTGAAGTATGGGCAGGTTGTACACAAAAATCAATTACCTGGACTGCCAGTGGAACTTCTAACAATTATACCATCGACTATACTACAGATGGAGGCGCAAGCTGGATTTCGGTAACCAGTAGTTTGTATGTTACCAATGGGTCATATTCATGGACGGTTCCAAATATTAATTCTACCAATTGCAAAATCAGAATAGTAGATTCAAATACTCCATCATTCAGCGATATGAGCGATAATACATTTTCTATTACTGCACCTTTGCTGCTTATTACACCCAATGGTGGTGAAAGCTGGCAGGCAGGAAGTTATAAAAATATTAACTGGGCAGCTAACGGAACAACAAATTACTATGACATATATTATTCAACCAACGCAGGAACCTCCTGGACCAATATTGTGAATAATCAGTATATAACAGGACAAACCTATAATTGGTCGCTTCCCAATTCGCCATCAGCACAATGTCTGATAAAAATTCAGGATCACAGCAATACCAGCTGCATGATTGATATCAGTAATAATCTGTTTACGATTACACCGCCTACACCTTCTATAACAGTAAGTTCACCCAATGGAGGAAATACGCTTTATGCAGGCAATTCTTATACAATTTCCTGGTACAGTGCTTATGTTACTTCAAATTTAGTTAAAATAGAATATTCTACCGATAATGCAAACAGTTGGATACCTATTACTACATCAACTTCCAATTCGGGCAGCTACAGCTGGACAGTTCCCTTTACTTTTTCAACCAATTGCCTGGTTAAAATAACGGATCTTTCCAATCCGGCAACCTTTGACCAAAGTAACAGTGTTTTCAGTATACAACCTCCTTTTATTAGCCTTGTTTCTCCCAATGGTGGCGAAAACTGGCAAGGCTGCTCCTCACAAACCATCAGCTGGACTTCAGGGGGGACTTCAGGAAGTTTTGGCTTGTATTATTCAACCAATAATGCGGCAAGCTGGAATTTAATAACTACCACTTCTTCTTCCTCCCATACATGGACTCCTGTACCAAATTTTTCATCTTCCTCATGTATGGTAAAAGTTATGGATTATAATAACGCTGGCATTAAAGACTCCAGTGATGCCGTTTTTAATATATCTCAAAATACAGATATCATTATAACAACACCCAATGGAGGCGAACAATGGGAGGCCGGAACTTACAAAAATATTGAATGGGTTTCAGCACCAACAGTAACTAATTTTTCAGTTTATTATTCAATTAACAGTGGAAGCAGCTGGACAAGTATTATTTCCAATACCTATTCAAAAACATTAAACTGGTCTGTACCTAACTCGCCTACAGTCAATGCCCTGATTAAAGTTGTTGATTATAACAATAGCTGTAAATTTGATGTCAGCAATGCAATTTTTACCATTACTAATCCAACACCAGTTATCACAATAAGTTATCCAAATTCAAATATTACAACTTATGTCAATAATACTATCAACATACAATGGAGTACTTCTTATGTTACAGATAATTATGTTAAAATTGAATTTACTTCCGATAATGGAAACAGTTGGACAACTATAATAAATCCTACTGAAAATGACGGAAGCTTTACCTGGACATTGCCAAACATCAATTCCCAGAATTGCAGATTCAGGGTAAGTGCTTTTTCCAACAACCTGATTAAAGATGAGAGTGATGTTAATTTCAAAATAATACCTCCTTATATTATTGTTACATCACCCAATGGGGGTGAACAATGGAAAGGATGTACTTCAAAAATTATCAACTGGACTTCAGGAGGAACTTCGGGGAGTTATAGTATATATTATTCCAGTAATAACGGAAATACATGGAATTATATTTCAAATACTTCAGGCAGTTACTTTACATGGTCTCAGGTTGCCGATATACCTACATCCAACAACTGTCTCATTAAAGTTCAGGATTACAGCAATTCAACTATTATTGATTCCAGTAATGCTGTTTTTACATTGATTAAAAACAATGACATTATTATAACAACGCCTAATGGTGGCGAAAACTGGGAAGTCGGAACCACAAAAACCATCAGCTGGGTTTCTGAACCAACTTCTAACCGCTATTACACCTATTA
>CAIUKU010000185.1 GCA_903899825.1 uncultured Bacteroidales bacterium
ATTTGAAAGTTCAACTTCTGCTACCATTTTACGAATATGATCCCAGGTTGGACTGTCCATTTTTGCTCCAATTACTTCAATCACTTTTCCTGAAAGGATAGCACCGATTTCACCACATTTTTGCATAGGCAGTCCTTTCACAAGACCGTAAATGAAACCTGAGGCATACACATCTCCTGCACCTGTGGTGTCAATACTGTTTGCCTTGATGACGCCTATGGTATAAATGATATTGTCTCTCATTATCAATGAACCATTCTTGCCTACTTTTACCACCGCTATTTCACAATCTTTTGCAATTTCCTGCAATGCTTTTTCGGGTTCCATACCTGTGAATGCTTTGGCTTCTTCTTCATTGGCAAAAACAATGTCTACATAATCTCTGATGATTTCTTTCAGAAAATCAATATTGGCTTCTACAACATTAAAACTTGCCAGATCAAGTGATACTTTTAATCCTTTTAATTTAGCCAATTCAACCGCTTTTCTGATTAAATCATGATTTTGAACCAAATAACCCTCGATATGAAAATAATGAAATCCATCAAAAATTGCAGGGCTAAGATGATCTACAGATAATTCAATGGCTGCACCCAAAAAAGTTGCAAATGTTCGTTCAGAATCCGGACTTATCAATGCAATGGCTCTTCCTGATTCGAACTTACCTTTAAAAAGTTGAGGTTGGATGTTGTTTCTTTTCAAATCTTCATGAAAAAACAATCCGAATTCATCTTCGCCAATGGTTCCTATAAAACCGGTTTCTATACCTAAACTGGCTAAACCATGAATGGTATTAGCAGCTGATCCGCCAGAAGATTGCTGTTTTGGTAGATGATGCGTGCCTTTTGAAACAATTTCGGCGGCAAATTTATCAACCAGTTGCATACTTCCTTTCGGCAGTTTAAATTCATGTAACAATGAGTCGCTATCTAGACGTGTCATGATGTCAACCAATGCGTTACCCATTCCTAATACTTTGTACATATAATTATTTTTAAAAAATTTGCGCAAAGGTATTGTTTATTTTAAAACTTTGTATAATTTTGCAATCCGAATTTTAAAAACAGAATGTTCTTTACTTGCTTTTCGGAACAAGTTTTATAATAAAAAATATTTTCCTCCTTGCTCTTTGTTGGAGTCCCGCACATGCGGGATTAATCAGAAGAGTCAAAGGAAAATAGAAGAAAATATAATCCTCCTTAGCTCAGTTGGTTAGAGCATCTGACTGTTAATCAGAGGGTCTCAGGTTCAAGTCCTGAAGGGGGAGCTTCTAAAAATTAAGCACTTACAAAGAAATTCGTAAGTGCTTTTTTTATGCCCTGCAACACAATTACAACACAACTATTGTCTAACTATGCTTTTTTACTTTCTTATTACTCTTTAGATAATCAAATAACTGTAATGTTTTAAAATAAAAAACCCTGCTTAATGCAAGGTTTTCTATAAATATTTTGAATAAAAAGTATTTTAATAATTACCAATCATCTCGTTTGATTGTAGCGTTTTTAATAAAGTTATTCAAACTGGAAACGTTTATGTTAATCTTTTCCTGTATTTTTTTAATAAATTTATTTTGCATCCAGTTTTTATCCTCCAATCCAAAAACATTATTACTGTTATTTGAGTTCTCAAGAGTTATGTTTGTATAGTTATACCTTAACTTCCCGTCTTTAAAATCAAATATTACGGTGTGATGCACGTAAAAAGTAACAAGTGATGCTGTAATATCAAAGATACCTTTCATAATTATTTTGCCCTGTTCTTTATCAGTTAATTGAATTACTTCATTTGCAGATTTATAATTGAGCGTTATCCATTCGTTAACCTTTTGAAATAATATAGTCTTATTTATAGAATCATATTGCTCTATTCCTTTTGCAGAATATAGTCCTGTTTCATCTAATTTTAACTCTTGCGAGTATCCATTTAAGGAAATAATCAATAATAATAATGTGATTTTTTTCATAATATTATTTTTAGTTTATTTTGAAATATTAAACATGTATGTATAAACATCAATTTCAGTTGCAAACAGTCCTAAGTATAACTTATCATTTTTCTTAATTACAATTGCTTTTTGATAACCATTAATAGGATCTTTGTCTTTAGTTGTACAATAATAATAATTGCATTTACCTTCAAATTCATAATCTTTATTATTTTCAATTTTATTTACAACAAGATTCAATGGTATTGTTCCAGCATCTGAAAAATTAGAGATTGTAATTAATTGGTCTGTTATTTTAATTATCCTGTTTTTCATTTCTGTTTCAGGTTTAATCTTCATATTAATTGAATATGCACTTTTATAAGTTTGTGAATAACCACAAAAAGAAATAAACAATACTACTAAAATTAAAAGTTTTTTCATAAAATATTGATTTAATTAATATTCATCTAAGTTACATCAAACAAAACCTAATAAGTTTTTTATCTTATTTATTATTAAAATTA
>CAIUKU010000186.1 GCA_903899825.1 uncultured Bacteroidales bacterium
TGTATTATATATAATTTCACCAAATAATTGCTTATCATCTATGAGTTTATAGAATACACCTAATCCACCTGATTTATCTATCACGCCTCTTAAAAAGAAGCTCATATCAAAATCAGAACTATGTTTATTCATTTGATTTATAATATCTAAATCATTATCGTTAACTATAATTGGTTCCATAACTGTGTTTTTAAATTGTTATTTTTAATTCCTGATTTTGTAATTCAATTTCCTTTAACTTTTTAATAAATTCGTGGATATGCTTGCGCCCAAGTTCTGTCCAATACAACTGAATGGATGTTTTAATTAACCCATCTTTATCGAAATACTGATGTGTTTTTGTTACAGCATATCCAAAGTTTTGGAATTTATGATGCAATACCCATGTTTTGCCTACCCTGTAAATAATCTTATGATTACATAGTATTTTATTTAACTTTTTAGCAGTCATACCTAACTCTTTTGCAATTACAGTTGTAGCTATGCCATTTGTTGCCTGTAATACATTATCATGATATTCAACCTTGGGTACTTGGAGCTGAATAACATTTTGCTGTAATTCATTCTGGGCAAGCAAACGATCTTTTTCGGCACGTTCTATTTTTAGCTGGGTAGCAAGATTAATGATAAAATCAGGATTAAGTAAATCATCTGGGTTGACTGCAGTTGCTCCGTGTTTTAAGAGTTCTTTTATTCTTCCGTTACACCAAACTTTAAATTTAATGTTTAGCCATTGAGCAAAATCAAGAGAAAGTTCTTCACTAAACCAGGTCCCTCCTTTATTTTTTCCTCCAGTTTCGGTTATAATTAACTGATTATCACCGTTACCATTTAAAATGGTAACGCTTAATTCTTTTATTAACTCTTTTGTTGACAATAAATTAAGATAATCATTAGGACGTTTACCAAATGGTTTTGCCATTTCTGTTGCATTAATATAAACATCTCCATTTTCATTACGAAAAGTAACCCTACATCCTTCGTAATCACATATTTTAACTATATTATTTTCCATAACTAAATAAATTTTTGTTTGTAAAATGCTTGAAATCTTATTAATCTTGGATATTTAGGAGAACTTACCAATCCATTACACATCGAATTATAATGTTGGTAATTTTTGTTAATGTATTTCGGAATTGCAAATGGGTAAATAGGAGTTGATGGATGTCTTATCGTTAGGATAATTTAAAGCAAGCTCCCATGACCTTAAAATAGCTTTATTTGAAGTTTTGCATGAAGCATCCGAAGTTAATTTTATAGGGTTCCTGATAATGCAGATCATTATAAACAGAATAAGAGTGTTTAACTGTATCATTATTTAGCTTTTTTAAAAGTGTGCATTACCTTATCAACTTCGTCAGGATCGAATAAAACGATGCGGCCATTTTGAAAATAAGGCAAAAGTCCATCATTTTTAATTTTTTGCCCACGGCTTGGGCTTACTCCAATGTATTTTGAGATTGCGTGGATTCCTTTAATCGGAGGCCTCTTTTCTTGAGTATTTGTTGCAACTGGATTTGAAATCAAGAACGCACTAAATGTTTCTCTGAAAATGTTTAACAATTCATCTACTGTTAATGTGTAGGCAGGTTTTGATAAGTCTTCTTTTGTCATATTACATTATTATTTAATGATTTAATTAAAGCAAAATTAGTTCAAAGAAACCCGATAGAATACTTATAATATAACCAAAATTGAGTATATTATACATTTTAAATGCTTGGCAAATACTTTAAATATCAGTATTGCAATAGATTAAATATTTGACTATAAATTTATTAAATTTAAATCCTCAAAATTGAATGTAAAAACTCAAAAAAAAAGAGGAATAGTTATTATTCCTCTTTTTTTATGTATGTCGGGCATAGTTCTTTTACTAGTGATGTGAAAGTCCTCATACACGCCGAGTTGATAGGAAGTGTTAGCGAATGACAAGGGTGTCCACCGTGAGATGGAATCTGAAAGAAGTCATCAGCAAATTTAGCGTTTTGACGAACAGAAATCTGATATAAGGCTGAACAGCGGAGGGTGAGCGAGCATTAGATTGCGTTAAGCCCAAAATTCAACCGTAACCTCTAACAGTAAATCAGGCAAAACCTAAAGAAAGAGAAGAACTTTATCCCGAGAGATCTTGCAATGTGTCTTCAATGACAAAGATATTAGTGATAATATCCCAAACAATGCAAGAAGTCAGCAGAGGCCATATTAGTTTTCAGTAACGAGCCGCTACCTAATAGAAACGGGTTGAAAGCGGAAGTATCACAAGAAAATGAAGGGCTGAATCTTTAAATTTAAGGAGCAGTTAGTTCAAAATTCAAGTTATGGAGAAACAGCAAGGCATAGTGTACCAGTTAGATTTGTTTGAAATGACAAGTCAGGACACTTTGTGCCCTTCCCACAACCGTGAAGCCGTAAGCGGAGCGGACGACAGAAAGGAGTTTCAAATAACAGGAGCAGGCGAACAGAAACGAGCCTTAGCCGGAAATTTAATGCAGGTAGTATTTTCGCATGATAACCTCAAGCGAGCTTACAAACAGGTAAAGAAGAATAAAGGTGCAGCCGGAATAGACCAAATGGTGGTTGGAGAATTTGCAGCATGGTATGTACAAGAGGGCGAAACTCTCAAAGAGCAACTGTATGCAGAGTGCTATCAACCGCAGGCAGTCAGACTGGTAGAAATCCCCAAAGACAATGGAAGCAAACGCAAACTAGGTATCCCAACGGTAACAGACAGGATACTTCAGCAAGCTATAGCCCAAGTGCTAAGTCCGATTTACGAACAAGAATTCTCTGATCACAGTTACGGTTTTCGTCCAAAGCGAAGTGCACATCAGGCACTGGCAAAGGCAAGTAAATATGTAGAAGATGGAAGTTTTATTGTCGTAGATCTGGATTTAAAGACTTTCTTTGATGTTGTCAATCACGACCGACTTATGTACCGACTATCACAGCGAATAGGAGACAAATCCTTATTGCGATTGATAAGAAAGTACCTACAGAGTGGGATTATGATTGGTGGGTTAATGAGTCAACGCACCGAAGGCACTCCACAGGGCAGTCCACTTTCTCCATTATTATCTAACATTGTATTAGACGAAATGGATAAAGAATTGGAATCAAGGGGTCACAAATTTGTTCGATATGCGGACGATTGTAATATCTTCGTACAAAGCCAAGTGGCGGGAGAGAGGGTAATGCAGTCGATAAGCAACTTTATTGAAAACAAACTTAAACTTATAGTCAACAAAGACAAGAGCAAAGTCTGTTTTGTAAAACAAACCAAATTCTTAGGATACACTATTCAAAATTCAGGTATTCTAACAATAGCCACCAAGAGCCTTGATAAGCTAAAAGTGAAAGTGTGCAAAATCACTAAACGTAACAGAGGTGTGAAGTTCGAACAAATTATAACTGAACTCACTTCGTCTCTGCGCGGATGGTTACAATACTTTCAATATGCCAAATGTCAAAAAACATTGCAAAACCTCGATAGTTGGATACGGAGAAAGCTTCATTGCTATCGAATGAAACAGTGTAAGCGGACCTATACTTTACAAAAGTTTTTAGAATCTATGGGAGTAGCTAAATGGCACAGTTGGATAATAGCCTTATCAGGAAAAGGTCACTGGCGTAAATCAAATTGCCCACAAGCTAATCAAGCAATGGACAATCTGTGGTTTGCTCAGCAGGGGTTATACAACCTTACATTAAATTACAACAAGTTAAACAATTTAAGGAAACCGCCGTGTGCGAAAGCATGCACGGTGGTGTGAGAGGGCGGGGGAGCAATCCCCCTACCTACTCGATTGATTATTTATGTTACAAAAAAATAGTAATATTATGAATTCCATTAATTAAAGAAACTATGCTCTCTCAACTTCTCAGCATTCTCCTCACTACTCATTTTTAAATACTTTACAAACGTTTTATAATTCTTATGCCCTGTAAACTGCATAATAGCCTGATGGTTTACTCCTGACAACATCGCATTGGTAGCAAAGCTTCTTCTCCCGGAATGGCAGGTTAGTAATTGATATTTTTTAAAGGTGTATGTTTTCTTTTCTAATCCTTCCGTTCTTGTTACCAATACATCCTCATTTATCTTTGCAATCTCTCCGATGGTTTTTAAATACTCATTGAATTTTTGGTTACTGCAAATCTTTGGTAAATTTCCATTATATTTTAATAATATCTCTTTTACAATCGGATGTAGCGGGATAACTATCTTACTACCTGTTTTTTTTGTAACCTTAGTGAGATATTGCTCTGAAAAATTGGCATTTTGTAGGGTTGAGAAGTCTGAGAACCGTAATCCGGTATAACAGGATATTATAAACATATCCCTCCATTTACTTAATTTAGCATCTAAAACGGTCTTGTATAGCTTTAGGATTTCATTTTCATTCAGGTATATTGAATCAGTTTCTTCCGACAATACCTTGAACTTTTTATTATGGAAGTCAAAATTAGTATGTAGTTTTTCATCCAGAGCTGCACCCATAAAAACCTTTATGTTTTTTACAACCGTTCCTATGCTGTTAATGGAATATTCATCATCCTTTAACCAACCTACAAAAGAGTGATAAAAATTCATAGTAATATCATCAAAGCACAGTGTTTTTTTAATCTTCTCCTGGTATCTGATCAGAATATTAATGGTTCCGTTGTAACCTGTCTTCGTTTTTTCGCTTCTGTCCGATATATCTTTGAATCTTGTTGCATAATCTACAAGGCCGGATGAAACAAATTTACTCTTTTTATCCTTTTCTTTAAGTTTGTTTTTTATGATGTCAGGATTAACAGGTTTGTTGTCATTTACAAGTGTTCTCTGTATAGATATAACTTCCGCCTTTAGCTTTTCTAACTTAAAATTGATTTCTGCAGCATCAGGAAATCCTCTCATTATTTTACACCGTTGCTGTTTATGGTCCCATTGTGAAACTTTTATTTTTTCTTTGGTGGAAAGTTTCAAATATTTATATATTTTTGCACCGGATGATGAAAGTTCATAATATCCAAAATTGAATATTAAAAATATAGTAGCATCATCCCCCGTTTTTTTGAGGTTAAACTTTACTGTTGACATTGTGATTAATTTTCAGCAAAGATATACTAAAAAATAGCAGGGTTAAAATAAGGGTTAAAATAAAATGCAATTAGATGCAATTTTATATTGATTTTTGTTGATTAGATATTTTGTAAATGCCTGAAAATGTCAATAAAATCAATAATTTATTTAATTCTGTTGATTTTTAGCCTATTCCCGCCGGGGAGACAAAAAATTTGAATAAAGCTCATCGGTAGAGCAATGCCGATTTTTATCGGGAGGGTCGTGGATTCAATTACTACCGGGAGACAAAGTTTCGGGATGTAGCGCAGTTGGTAGCGTACCACGTTCGGGACGTGGGGGTCGGAAGTTCGAGTCTTCTCATCCCGACAATAAAATAAAAAAGGCAGAATTTATAAAACGGGTCTTTTTTTATAAGCCACTTTAGCTCAGTTGGTAGAGCAACGCATTCGTAATGCGTAGGTCGTGGGTTCGACTCCCATGAGTGGCTCTTTTCCCTTCTCTTTATTTCTCAAGATTGATAATTTATATACGTAAGGCTTTAGAACTTACTTTAAATCCAGCTATTTTTTTATTAATCATAATTAGATTTCTCTCTTTTTAAACATTTTCAAAAACTCATTCTAATATTAACACAAAATTTGTATTTTTGCAGGCTTGTATTTATGAAATTTGAATTATTTACAAATAATTTCCATCGATGTATTCCTATTTTGAAGGTAAATTACATGAAAAAACACCTACCTATGCAATCATTGATTGCAATGGAGTAGGCTATATGATTAACATCTCGCTTCATACTTTTTCAAAGATTAAAGATGAAGAGAAATGCAGATTATATACACATTTATCTGTAAAAGAAGATGCACTAACACTCTATGGTTTTGCCGATAAAGAAGAAAGGGTTTTATTTCGTCATTTAATCAGTGTATCCGGAGTTGGAGCAAATACAGCACGTATGATGCTTTCTTCACTTTCACCGGAAGAAATTTTTCAGGCCATCGTTACAAATAAAGTATCTGCCTTGCAAGCTATCAAAGGTATTGGTGCAAAAACAGCACAACGTATTATACTGGATCTGAAAGATAAATTGGAAAAATTAGGCGGAGATAAAGAAATTTTATTCGTTGAACACAATACAAAAAGAGAAGAAGCGTTATCTGCATTAATCATGTTAGGCTTTAACAAAAACCTTGTTGAAAAAATGCTGGATAAAATCATTCGTTCCGAACCTGCAACTATTACGGTGGAACAATTGATAAAGAGTGCGTTAAAAAATTTATAATCAGTTAGTTGTAAAAATATTTTTTACACGATTACTATACAAACTAAGAAATCTAGGTGCGGATATTAAGATATATTATTAGTTTACTTTTTGTTATTACTTTTGCAGCTTTCATCTTTCAGGTGCCAATGTTGAATGGTACACCTGTAAGTGCAGACTCATTTAAATATTATCCCCAAAATATAGCATTAAATCCACCTGATAGCAATTTGCGCTATCCTATTCCCAATCAGACTCAGCCATTTACCGGAAGTCAGCCTGCTCACCCAATGTACCTGAAAGATCCTTCCAATGTGAACGATTCAATAGTGTATGATCCTGTTAGTAATGAGTATATTTTCAATAGTAAAATGGGTGATATTGATTATCAAACTCCTAATTCGATGAGCTTTGAAGAATATCAGAATTATGATATTGATAAATCGCTGCAAAATTATTGGCGTGAACGCTCAAAAGCAGCCAATGCCGGAAATCGTGGTGGTTTGATACCTCAACTTAAAGTTGGTAGCGAGGTTTTTGAAAAAATATTTGGCAGCAATACCATTGATATCCGCCCTCAGGGATCTGCTGAACTGATTTTTGCTATAATTGGCAATAAAAGGGATGATCCTTCGATAGATGTCCGCCAGCGAAGTTCAACCAATTTCGACTTTCAGGAAAAAATTCAAATGAGCGTTGTTGCCAAAATTGGTGATAAAATTGAATTTAAGACCAATTACAATACCGAATCGATGTTTTCATTTGAAAACAAACTTAAATTACGTTACGAAGGAAAAGAAGACGAAATTCTTCAACTGCTGGAAGCAGGTGATGTTAACCTTCCGCTGAATACCACTCTGATACAGGGAAGCCAGAGTTTGTTCGGCATCAAAACCAAACTTAAATTTGGACGTACTACAGTTACCGGGGTTTTTTCAGAACAAAAAGCTGAAACCAAGAATATAACAGTACAAGGAGGAGCCGAAACCAATACCTTTAAATTTAAAGCAGACCAGTACGAAGAAAACAAGCATTTTTTTATATCACACTATTTTAGGGATACTTATAATAATGCACTTTCATCTTTACCTATCGTCGGTTCCAGTATAAATATTACTAAAATTGAGGTTTGGCGTACCAATATCGGTGCTCCTACAACGAATAACAGAAATATAATTGCTTTAACCGACCTTGGTGAATTTAATCCGTCCAATTCAAACGTAGTCAGCGGTATTTCCGGTGGGAAATTACCTTCAAACGCATCTAATAACCTTACCGGTCTTTTGGATACCAATCAGATCAGAAATATCAATACGGTAAGTGATTTTCTAAAAGGAGCTCCTTTGTTTTATAATTCAGGACAAGATTTTGAAAAAATAGAAAGTGCAAAGAAATTGGCTCCAAGCGAGTATTATTTTAATACAAAACTGGGTTTTATTTCTCTTAATTCAGCGCTTAACGCCGATCAGGTTTTGGCTATTGCTTATCAATATACACTTATTGGTGATACAACTATTTATCAGGTAGGGGAGTTCTCCGATCAGGGTATCAGCGACCCCAAGTCCCTGATTGTAAAATTATTAAAGAGTACTACATTAAATACCCATGGTGCATTGTGGAAACTGATGATGAAAAATGTATATTCATTAGGAGCTTATCAGGTAAACAAACAAGATTTCAGATTGAATATTTTATATTCAGGGGATAAAGGCGGAGTACCAACCGGTTATTTTAATGATGGACCCAAGAAAGGTATAGCGTTGATTCGCTTGTTACATCTTGATACACTGGATGCACAAATGAATCCAACACCGGATGGTGTTTTCGATTTTATTGAAAATGCAGCTACTGCGGGAGGTACCGTTCAAGCCAATAACGGCAGGATTTATTTTCCATTGATTGAGCCATTTGGAAAAGATTTAAGGAATATTCTGGCAGATACATTTTATGCTTCCAAGTATTGTTTCGATTCATTGTACACTTTAACAAAAACAGAAGCACAACAATATCCCGACAAGAATAAGTTTTTGCTCGAAGGCTTTTATAAATCTGCATCAGGTTCCGAAATTTCCTTAGGTGGATTCAATATTCCCCAGGGTTCGGTTAAAGTTACTTCAGGTGGAATTCCTTTGACCGAAAATGTGGATTATACTGTAGATTATACTTTAGGCAGGGTAAGGATTATCAACGAAGGTATTTTGAATTCCGGATCTCCTATCAATATTTCGATGGAAAGTAATTCGATGTTCAACATTATGACCAAACGAATGATGGGGATGCATGCGAATTATGAAGTAAATAAAGATTTCAATATCGGGGCTACCATCATGAATCTTCACCAAAGCCCACTTACCCAAAAAGTGAACTATGGAGACGAACCTATCAGCAATACCATCTGGGGTTTTGATATTGCCTATCAGACCGAATCAAGGTTTTTAACCAAAATGATAGATGCCTTGCCATTTTTTCAAACCAAAACACCTTCCAAGATTAATTTCTATGGAGAGTTTGCTCAGTTTATTCCAGGGCATTCCAGTGCCATAGGTACAGCAGGAACATCCTATATCGATGATTTCGAAGGAAGCAAATCTGCTATCGATATGAAAAACATGGGTACCTGGTTTTTGGCAAGTACACCCCAGGGACAAACACAATCAGGCATGTTTTCTGAAACCATTAAGAACAATTCGCTGGAATATGGTTTCAACAGGGCCAGGCTTGCATGGTATGTGATCGATCCTATGTTTTATCGTACGGATACCAAACCTGCCAATGTTACAAAAAATGATATTTCCCTGCCTTATGTCAGAGAAGTTTATGAAACTGAAGTCTTTCCCAACAAAGAGCTTCCCAGTGGACAACCCACCAATATATCAGTACTCAATTTAGCCTATTACCCTAAAGAAAGGGGTCCTTATAATTATGATGTAAATGGAATTACAGGGATTTCATCCGGCCTGGATGCTGATGGAAGCTTGAAAAATCCTGATCAAAGATGGGGAGGCGTGATGCGTAAAATCGAAACAACCGATTTTGAAGCAACCAATGTTGAGTATATTGAATTCTGGATGATGGACCCTTTTATAGGCACTGATGGACAAAATGGAAACCCTTTACATTCAGGCGGTCAACTGTATTTTAACCTGGGAGATATTTCCGAGGATATTTTAAGAGACGGAAGAAAAAGTTTTGAAAACGGACTGCCAACAACTGCCGTACCTACTAATATTGATACCACCATTTGGGGACGTGTACCCAAATTACAGGCACTTGTAAATTCTTTTGACAATAATCCGCTGTCGAGGCAATATCAGGATGTGGGTTATGATGGATTAAACACCTCTGATGAAGTTAGTTTTTTTGATACTACCTATATTCAAAAAATTCTGACATTTTTAGGTTCAACTTCACAGGCATATATCAATGCTCAGTCAGATCCCTCCGGCGACAATTATCATTATTTCAGAGGAAGTGATTTTGACCAAAATGCTTTATTTTCAAGTGTTGCAGAGAGATATAAAAAATACAACGGACCCGATGGCAACTCACCTACTTCCGATCAAAGTACTGAAAGCTATCCTACGAATGCAACTACCATGCCCAATGTGGAAGATATAAATATTGACAATACATTGAGCGAATCGGAAAATTATTACCAGTATTTAATTGATTTAAAGCCCGGTAAAATGGAAGTTGGACAAAATTTTATTACCGATGTAAATTTTGCGCAAGGTGTGAGATTACCTAATGGAAATACAACCAATGTAAAATGGTATCAGTTTAAAATACCGGTTCGTACACCCGATAAAACCATTGGTAAAATACAAAACTTCCAGTCCATCCGTTTTATGAGGATGTTTTTAAAAGGATTTTCTCAACCCATTGTTTGTCGTTTTGCTACCCTTGAACTGGTAAGAGGTGAATGGAGAAAATACAACAATCAGTTGTTAACACCCGGCGATTACATAACCGGCGATCAATCGGGAACTACCTTTAATGTATCAGCTGTTAATATTGAAGAAAACGGAAAAAAAACACCGGTACCTTATGTAATCCCTCCTGGAATTGAAAGAGAACAGGATCAATCAACAACCAATCTCCAGAAATTGAACGAACAATCACTCAGCATGAAAGTGATTGATCTGGAAGATGGTGATGCAAGAGCGATTTATAAAACAACAGATTTCGATTTCAGGCAGTTTAAATACCTGAAAATGTATGTTCATGCCGAAAAAGCCAAGGCAGAAGAGGAATTAAATTATGGCGATCTGAATACTTTTATCAGGATAGGTTCTGATTTTACCCAGAACTACTACGAAATCGAAATGCCGCTTACCTATACTCCATGGGGTACATCCTCATTAGATCCTTCTGCAATTTGGCCCGATGCCAATGAAATGATACTCGATCTCGAGAAATTAGTTGCTGTAAAAGAACATCGCAATGCATTAATCAGGGCGGGAAATACAAATATCGGAAGTTATTATGTCGAAACGGAAGGGAAATACAGGTATACTATTGTTGGATCACCCAGTATCAGTAACGTAAATACATTAATGCTCGGTATCAGAAATCCTAAGAAACGAAATCTTTCTGATTTGGACGATATGTTGCCTAAATCTGCTGAAGTTTGGGTGAATGAATTACGTTTAACTGATTTTAATGATCGAACCGGCTGGGCTGCAACTTCAAGAATCAGAGCCAACCTTGCTGACCTTGGCGATGTTGCTGTATCTGGAACATACTCAACTGCCGGTTTTGGTAGCATTGAAAAGAAAATTAACGAAACACAGAAAGAAAATATTACTTCTTACGACATAGCTACTAATTTAGAACTTGGAAAATTCTTTCCCGAGAAAATCGGACTAAAAATTCCGATGCATTACGACTACTCTAAATCAATCAGCAATCCTGAATACAATCCACTGGATCCTGATGTAAAACTTGCCAATGATCTTGAAACCTATAAGACAGAAGAACAAAAAGATTCTGTCCGTCAGCTTGTACAGGATTACACTACCCGTAAAAACCTGAACTTTATGAATGTCCGCAAAGAAAGAACAGGATCTTCCACTAAAAACAGGTTTTACGATGTCGAAGATTTTGATGTATCCTATTCTTATGCCGAAATTTATAAAAGGAATATTGATATCGAATACGATATTAAAAAAACGTATAGAGGAGGCATAGGCTATAACTATTCTAAAAATCCAAAAAATGTAAGGCCCTTCGAAAGAATAGGCTTTATCAGCAAATACAAAGCTTTTTCTCTGATCAAAGCATTCAACTTTAATTATGAGCCTAAACTGATGTCGTTCAGAACCGAAATGACCCGTGAATTCAACGAAAACAAATTGCGTAACAAAAGTGCCGGCTTAATCATACTTGAACCAACGTATTTCAAAAAATTTGATTGGAGCCGTATTTATGGTTTCCGGTACGATCCGGCTTCTTCCTTACAATTTGAATACAATGCTACTGCCAACGCAACCATCGACGAACCTCAGGGACGTATTGATACCAAAGAAAAAAGAGATTCTGTATGGAGCAATATCTTAGACTTGGGACGTCCGCAACGTTTTATGCAGAACATCACTGTCAATTATGCCATCCCTATCAATAAAATTCAGGCATTCAACTGGCTGACCGCACAGGCACGTTATGGCGCGGATTACAGATGGGAAGCTTCTCCCCGTTCTTTACAGCCCAGATTAGGAAATAGCATTGAGAATAACAATACCAAGCAATTGAATTTAAGTGTTGCAATGACTTCTATTTACAATAAAATAAAATATCTTGAAAATCTGAATAAAAGCAGTCAGCCAACGCGTTCGGGTATGATGCCGCAAAGAGGAAAATCTAAAATGCAAAACGATAATAAAAACATTGAAGAACCACCTCCCGCAGAAAATGACAGTATAAAAAAGAAGACCAATTATTTTAAAGAAATTGGGGATGGTGTATTAAAGTTTATTATGGGATTCAAATCTGCTTCCATCAGTTTTACCGAAAACAACGGTATATTATTGCCTGGGTTTATGCCTTCGCCGGTGGCATTGGGTAACGACTGGAACAGGAATGCACCCGGACTTGGTTTTATTTTTGGTTCACAGGAAGATATCAGAGAATCTGCTGCCAGAAAAGGCTGGCTTTCTACGGACTCAATAAGTAACAATCCATATCTTACAAAATACACCTCCGGGGTTAATGCAAGAGCCAGTTTCGAACCTATTCCCGATTTAAAAATAGAATTTACTGCCAATAGAACCTATTCTGAAAATACCAGTCAGTTTTATAAAATTGATCCTTTTACTAAAAAAATAAATCCATCTATTCCGACAACTACAGGTAATTTCAGTATGTCGTATATGACTATACTCACTTCCTTTAGCTCGGATAACGACGATTATTCCAATGCAACTTTTCAGAAATTCCTCGATAATCGTCAGATTGTTGCTAGCCGTCTTGCCAATGCCAATCCTAACTGGAATGGAGCATATGCACCTGATTCTTTAACCGGTCAACTCTTCCCTCAGGGATATGGGTCAACTTCACAAGATGTCTTGATACCGGCTTTTTTGGCTGCTTATTCTGGCAGAGATGCTGGTGGAATCAGTTTGAATCCTTTCCCTAAAATCCCGATTCCCAACTGGACATTAAACTATACCGGACTGAGCAAAATAAAAGCATTGCAAAAGATATTCAGAACCATTACCATTTCTAATGCCTACCGCTCAAGTTATAGTGTAGGGTCGTTTACCAATAATATAAAATCAAAAGAAGATGAAGCCGGAAACGAAACTGTAAAAAACATGCTGGGAAATTACATCTCAAAAAATCAAATAGATCAGGTAACCATTACTGAGCAATACAGCCCGCTTATTAAAATTGAATTATCCTGGGTCAATAGCTTGTTGACCAATATTGAATTTAAGAAATCAAGAAATTTATCCCTGAGTTTTGTAAATAATCAATTAACAGAATTAAGCAGCAATGAATTTATCATAGGATTAGGATATCGCATCAAAGATGTTGAAATTATTATCGGAAAACTTATGAAAAGCGATATTACACTGAAATTAGATTTTTCGATTCGTTCCAATAAAACTGTACTCCGGAGAGTTGACCAGAACGTCAATCAGATTTCTGCAGGTCAGCAGGTGATATCACTTAATTTTTCGGCAGATTATATGTTGAATGAGCGCTTTACGTTGAGAGCCTTTTTCGATAAAGTTATCAACAACCCATTCATTTCTTCTTCCTTTCCTAACTCAACTACCAATGCAGGTATAAGTGTAAGGTTTTCACTGGCTCAATAATATTTAAAAAAATTAGGTGAATTTAATAAAATTTAATGTAATTTTGACAAGCAAATCCAAAACAAAAATATCATGACAATACCAGGAAATTTAAAGTATACCAAAGACCATGAATGGTTAAGAGTAGAAGGAAACGAAGCATTTATAGGCGTTACCGAATATGCTCAGGGTGAATTAGGCGATATCGTTTTTATTGAAGTAGAAACTGTTGGCGAAACCCTTGATAAAGAAGAAACTTTTGGAACTATCGAAGCTGTTAAAACAGTTTCTGATATGTTTATGCCTGTTGCCGGTGAAATTCTCGAATTCAATGAGGAATTAGAAGCAACACCTGAAATCATCAATAAGGATCCATACGGTAAAGGTTGGATTGTAAAAATTAAAATCACCAATACTGCTCAGCTCGACGAATTGCTCGATGCAGCAGCCTACAAAACCCTTATTGGTGCATAATTTCTAAATAATTTATATAAAGCTTCAACTGATTTTTTGGTTGAAGCTTTTTTTTGTCCAATTTTTTTTAGCATTCTGTTTTTCCTCCTTTTTAATCAGATTTTAATTCCACTTTAATAGTATATTAATTTGCAATGTATTACTTTGTAATATATATAAAAATTGTTTTCACTATTAAATCTATTAAAAATGAATAATTTAAAA
>CAIUKU010000187.1 GCA_903899825.1 uncultured Bacteroidales bacterium
CCTTTTAATTTGTTTTTGGTTGACTCTGAATTATGAAAATATCTGATTAACTTTTACCATTAGCTTTTTCGTGTATTTTATGGATTGTATCGGCAAGATGCCGGTTGTTTGGCATCGTAGCAGGATGCTACGATGAGCTTTGCTTAGTTTTAGGAGAGGCATTATATTAAAGAATCGTTAAAATTCCAACACTGTCTTTTTATATTGTAATTTTGTCAAAAAAAATATATTAATGAAAAAACTGACTACACTCTTATTCTTAATGCTGGTTGTATTTGGTATACAGGCCCAGAAAAATGCTGAAAAATCCTTTACTATCAATGGAAATGTCAAAGGATTAAAGGACTGTCGTGTAAAAATCATCATGAGCAATCCGGGTGGCGAACCTAAGATTTTGGATTCAGCCATGAGCAAAGCCGGTGCTTTTCAGCTGAAGGGCAAAGTTGTGATTCCGGATGTATGTAAAATAATACTGGGAAGCAATGATAAACAAATCAGTTTTTTCGTAGAAAATACCGATATGCACGTTGTGGCCAGAATGGATTCGCTGGATAAAGCAAATATATCAGGCAGCAAAACACAGGATGACTTTAAAAAAGTGATGAGTCAGATCAATATCTTTTCCTATCTGCAACAGGAATGCGAAACAAAATTCAAAGAAGCACAAGCCAATAATGATGCAAAAACCATGCAGTTGTACGATTCTATATCTACGGCCGTTTTCGATCGTCAGATTAATTTTTTGAGCAAATTTGCCATGGAAAATAATGCCAGTGTGGTTTCACCTTATATTGTTTTAACACAATTGATTTATTATATCGATTTACCAGTACTGGATTCGATTACCAAAAATTTTGATAAAAGCATTTATCCATCCATCTATGTTAAACAATTACAGGAAAGGGTTACCATCCTTAAAAGAACCGATATCGGTATGCCTGCTCCTGAAATTGAAATGGCCGATTCATCCGGCAATATGTTTAAGCTCTCTTCCTTAAAAGGCAAATACATTCTGATTGATTTCTGGGCTTCGTGGTGCAGTCCCTGCCGTAAGGAAAATCCAAATGTATTAGCAGCTTATCAGCTATACAAAGACAAAGGATTTGATATTTTGGGTGTATCATTTGACCAGAAGCGGGCCAATTGGCTGAAAGCCATTAAAGATGATCAGCTGAGCTGGCATCATGTTTCAGATTTAAAAGGCTGGGCCAACGAAGCAGGTAAGATTTATGGCGTCAACTCCATCCCACATTCCATATTATTGGATAAAAACGGAATCATTATTGCCAAAAATTTAAGAGGCGAAGAACTGGTGAAAAAACTAAGCGAATTAATGCCGTAATTGGGAGAGCAATGGACAAGTGTACTTATAGAGGATCAAATTTTAATGATTTTTTTAATCTTTTTTCGGTTGTTTCTTTATTGCTATATGCTGTTATTGCTTTTTGTATAAAAAATATATTATGTATTTTTTTCTTATGTTCTATCTACATTATGATCATATACTTTTTATCAATTTACTGGATGAATTTTTTTTATTTTTATGATGATAAAGTAGTTATTTTCTACCCGACTCGTTTTCTTATGAGGCAAAGAACTATTTTTTATAACCAGCTAATGATTGTTAGATACATTAATACAGGCTCCCGTACTCCACCGACAATAACTTTTGATGTTTTTCGTAAAGAATCGAAATATTTACCTGCTAATTCATTTTCAAGTTATTCTTTTAAAAAAAGACAAGCAATATTAAAGTTTTTAAATTCGAAAGGAGTTCCGATAGAAACTGTTAGTAAAATTGAGAAAGATGAAAATATTTTAGATTGATCATTAATTTATTTTGTATTTTTTCAAAATACAAAACCCCCTTGACCAACTTTCATCATGTTTCTTACTAATATCTTCCAACTTCAGACTTCCAACTTCCTCACTTCAGCATTTCCACCCATAGTTTATTTCCCATTTCCCTGCAAAATTCAAGGACTTCAGTTTCATTCACTGTTGTAACAATTCCATCTTTAACGATGAGTTTGCCGTTTGAAATAACGTGTTGTACATGTTTTGAAGTCAATCCGTATACAAAATGTCCGGTGAAATTACTAGCATTGATTTCAGTAGGGGAGTCGTAATCCAGCACAACCAGGTTATTGGCTGCATCACCTTTGAAATTATGCTGATGAATGTATTGGTGAGCTTTTCTGAAACGTTGGTAAACAGCCTGCGGACCCATCATTTCGTGATCTTTTCCGGCCAGAAAAACCGAACGGGCACTTTGCAACATATCGCTGTGCATACCATCGGTTCCCAGCATAATACGATCTCCCATATCCTTGCCGTCGAAATAGCCCACTCTGTTGTTCAGGTTGCTTTCCATGTTCTGAACCACCCAGGAAGGGGAGTTGGCAATCATTTTCTTTTCGCTTTCACTTAAAAACAGGCAATGTCCCAGTATGTTTTTCCCGAAATGGAGTAAACCGTGTTTTTGCATACGATCAATAACTCTACAGCCATAATTATCGATACAATGTTGCTGGTCATAGCCATCTTCAGCAATATGAATATGTATACCCGAATGGTATTTTTCCGTAAGACCGACTGCTTTTTTTATAGTGTCATCGCCCACGGTAAAAGAAGCATGCAAACCCACCAAACCCTGATGTGACTTCAGATAAGTTTCCGTTTCATCCAGTCCCTGAGCGGCTTTATCCAATCCGTCTCTGTCGGTGATTTCATAGCAGAGCAGATGAGAAACACCCACTTCATCAAATGCAGAAGCGATTATTTGCAATGAGTTTTCAATTGCCATGGGTGAAGCATGATGATCGATTACAAAACTTACCCCGTTTTTGGCACAGGCAATGGCTGTAGCCAGTGCACTGGCTTTTATCATATCCTTATCCAGACATTTATCCAGTGTCCACCAGATGTATTGCAATACTTCGTAAAAGTTTGCTGGACTTTTCTTTGGTGCACACATTCCTCTTGCCAAAGCAGAATATATGTGATGATGTCCATTGGCAAAACTATGGGTTACTAATTTGCCTTTGCAGTCAATGATTTCATTCAGCTGCAAATCAGCCGGTTTTTGATGGTAAAAATGTATATTTCCCTGCAATCCTTCCTCAATAAGAATATCCGTATTGCAAAATTCAAGTGTTTCGCTGTTGATATAGGTGCAGTTTTGTAAATAAATCATGGTTGTTTTTTTTACAAATATAAGTATTTTATGAATTGTATCTGCAAGATGACTATAATTTGACAATGCAGCGGGACACTATGATGAACGGAAGTATGTTGAACTTAGGCGATGTTGGTTTTGCTTCAATTCGTCTAATCTTTGTTGTTAGTCGTAGCGTCTCGCTACGACTATACTAACAATGCATCCTGCCTGATAGTATATTTTTAGTTGTCTCTGAATTAGAAAAGTATTTAATAATCTTTTACTATTAACATTATCGGGTATTTTATGAGTTTTTTCGGCAAGATGCCGGATAATTGGCATCGTAGCGGGACGCTACGATGAACTGTCAAATTATATATAGCAATGTTTGCTTTATTGCTTCGTTAGTCTAATCTTTGATGTTAGTCGTAGCGGGACGCTACGACTATACTAGCAAGGTATCCTGCCTTTAATATGCTTTCAGTTGTCTCTGAATTAGAATTATGTCTAACAAACCTTTACCATCAGCATAGTCTATTGCACTTGAATATTTGTAATCTTCAGGATTATGAACTATTCCGGCTCGTACAGGATTATTGTGGATGTAATCAAGTTTTTGTTCTATAAAGCTATTTGAAAACAATAATTCAGCATGATTTTCATGTGTCCAGAATTGGTAATCTGAATTGCGTTTATGTTTATATGCTGCATTTTTAAAAAGTTTCAACATCCAGTCCTTCCTGCTTTCTGTACTTTCTTCGATTTCAGTTAATATTGTTTTGCTGGTAAAACTTTTAAAATCATGTAATACATTACTTAATCCATGCTTTTCACTTCTGACAATCATGTGAATATGATTACTCATAATTACCCAGGCAAAAATATCAAGTCCTTTGTTTTTCTGACAAAATGCAAGATTTTCAATGATTATATCTCTGTATTTCTGACGTGTAAAAACATCAATCCAATACACTACCTGTAAGGTTACAAAATATGGTTTGTCTTGTTCTTTTATTTGATACCCGCCTGCCATCTTTTTTTTACAAAATTATAGATATTTGGTATTATATCGGCAAGATGCCGGATTATTGGTATCGAAGCGGGACGCTACGATGAACTTTGCTTACCATGTCTTTCATAGTTTATTTAATTCCTTCGTTAGTTTTATCTTATTATTAAGGTGTACCGTTTTTGTTATTTGTAGCGTCTCGCTATGATTATAATATCAAGCATAGTTTATTGTTTTTTACTCAAAGGCAACTCAAACCTCTTTTTCCCATCAAAATCTGTAAATGCATTTGCAACAGCTGCAGCTGTGGGTACCAGCCCTATTTCTCCAATGCCTTTTACACCATAGGGTCCGACTTCGTCAGCTACTTCCACACCTTTTACAATAATTTCAGGTGTTTCGTGTGCCCGGAGGATGTTGCAATCTCTGAGTTTGTTACTGATAAGATATCCATCTTTCATAGGCAAATCTTCACACAAAGCATAACCCAAGCCCATGTGAACAGCTCCCTGTATCTGTCCTTCAAACAACATGGGATTCATAATCTTTCCTGCATCATGAGCGGCAATTACTTTTTCAATTTTTCCATCTTCATCCAAAACTACCAGTTGAGCAGCATAACCATAAGAATAATGAGTGATAATTTCATCCACATCAGCGCCGGGTTTGGTGGTCCAGTCGCATTTCCATTCACCAAAATATTTTTTACCAACTAATTGCTTTAATGTATGTTGTTTTAAATCTTCTTTCAATGGAATACAGGCATTGATAATTGCATTGCCCAATAATGCGGTTGCTCTTGAGGAGGTAGTCATTCCTGTTTTTATCTGAGCAGCAGAATCTACTTTTACTTCAATCAATTCAGGTAAAATGCCTGTTTCCTCACACAAGGTTTGCAATGCCATGGTATGAACGCCCTGTCCCATTTCTGTCCAGCCATGCTGTATCAATACCCTGTCTTCAGAAATGATTTCAATGATTACATTGGAGAAATCTACCATTCCATTTCCGATACCGCTGTTTTTTATACCTGTTGCCAGACCTTTAAACCTGGCTTTTTCATAATCTTTTTTGAGTGCATTTAAACAAGCCCTGATACCCACACTTTTTAGTTTTTGTCCGGTTGCTGTAGTAAGACCATCCACAAGGGCATTGTCGTAGCGGAATTGCCAGCGGTCAAAGCCACCTTGTTTGCATAAATCGTCAATGCATGCTTCAAGTGCAAAAGCTACCTGATTAGCACCGAAGCCACGCATGGCACCTGAAGGAATATTATTGGTATAAACGGTTTTGGCTTCAATATCTGTAACAGGCACATAATATCCACCGCAAGCATGTCCGGCAACTCTTTCCATTACCTTGGTTCCGACTGAGGCATAGGCTCCGCTGTCACCCACAGCACGAAGTTTTATGGCAGTAAGCATTCCTTTTCCATTGCAGGCCAGCTCCATATCCATAGTTACCGGATGTCGTTTGGGATGCATCATGATTGATTCTTCTCTGCTCAGTGCCAGCTTCACAGGCCTTTTTAACAAATATGCAAATAAACTCACATGGCCCTGTACAGTCATGTCTTCTTTGCCACCAAATCCACCGCCATTGGGGACTAAGATTACCCTGATTTTTTCTTCTGACAAGCCCAGCATCATCGCAATTTGTCTTCTGTCTTCGTAAACGCCCTGACTCTGACAAATCAGTTCAATGCCATCTTCGACAGAATAGGCTATAGCTGTTTCTACTTCCAGGAAGCCATGTTCTATCCGTTGCGTCTGATATCTTCCTTTTGAAACAAACTGAGCATTGGCAATTACTTCATCTGCCTTGCCTCTTTGAATGATGCAATTATCCAATAAATTAACATGATTTTCATGTACCTGAGATGATATAGGTTCTAAGGCTTTGAAAACATCTGTAATAGGTTCGTATACTTCGTATTCAACTTCAATCAATCTTGCAGCTTTGCGTGCATTTTCTTCGGTATTAGCCACTACTCCTGCTAAAACATCACCTATGTAATGTGTAGTTTCGTTCTCAGCAATCATCACTGACCAATCGTTGTAGATAAGACCAATTTTGGAAGCAGCAGGAATGTCTTTAGCTGTAAATACATCTACAACACCATCAGCAGCTAAGGCTTTAGCGGTATTGATTCTCAATACCTTTGCACGTGGATAATCGCTGAAATGCAAGGCTGCATGCAGCATACCCTCGATTTTAATATCATTTACAAAATCTCTTTCACCAATAGCTGTTTCGTAGGAATTGTATTTTGGGTAAGAAGTGCCAACTTTACCACTTTGAGGATATATTTTGATTTCTTTTTGGTCTTTTATATGTTGAGCGGCATATTCAATAGCTTCTTCAATTTTTTTATATCCTGTACAGCGACAAAGGTTTAGTTTTAATGCAGCCCGGATTTCATCCAGGCTGGGAGTGGGATGGTCCTGTAAAAGAATTTTAGCCCGCATGATGAATCCCGGAGTGCAAAATCCACACTGTACGCCTCCTTTTTCTACAAATGCTTTCCCAAGGGTTTCTTTAATATATTGTGGAAATCCCTCCATGGTATAAACTACTGCATTTTCGAGGTTTTTCATCTTAGTTGTACATGCCAGGCGTGGCTTTCCATTGATTTCAACCATACAGGCACCACAGGCTGCCTGAGCAGAACAGCCATCTTTAACCGAAGTAATATCTAATTCATTTCTCAGGTATTTTAATAAAGATAATTCTACATCTCCCTGGAAAATATTTTTATGATCGTTTAAAGTAAATTGTATCATTTATGTAATTTTATGCAAATTTACTAAAAAATCATCGAATGTATTTTGCTTTATTTTTTATCTGGAAAACAAAATTTTGAATTTTAAATGAACTGAAAAATACAATAGTATAAGTTTTTAATGCCTAAGTTAGGGTAAAAAAACGACTATTTTTTTAAATAGACGTTTTTTTAAAAGTTTGAATAACTTAAGTGAGATCATTCAGAATATTAAAGTTTACGGAACCACATATACCAGTTTAGATTATAATATCCTGATTTGTTTTTAGCTTTTAAGTTATCTGATTCTTCCATGGTTTTAGGACTGGGAAGCAATACATCTCCTCCCTGTTTCCAGTTTGCAGGAGTTAAGACATCATTGTTGTCAGCAGTTTGCAATGCAATTAGGACACGTTCAATTTCGTCAATATTGCGACCAATGTTTTGTGGATAGATCAACATAGCTCTGATTTTATTATTAGGGTCAATAATGATAACTGCCCGCATATCTGTTGTGAGCATAGTATCTTTCCTAAGAAGATTGTATTTCTTTGAAATTTCAAAGTTTGCATCTGAAATCAATGGGAAATTAATTTTTATTTTTTCTTTTCCACTAATGGAAATGGATTCTAATGATTTTACCCATTCAATATGGCTGTTCAAACCGTCAGTAGAAATAACAACCAAGGCTGTATTCAGCTTTTTGAAATTATCTTGCTTTTCGGCCAATGCCATTAATTCAGTTGAGCAAACAGGTGTGAAATCTGCCGGATGGCTGAACAATATTTTCCATTTAGTGAAATAATCATCAGGAAAATTAAGGCTTCCTTTGGTTGTTTGTGCTTTAAAAGAAGGAGCATGTTGTCCGATATAGGGTGTCTGAAAATTATTGTTCATCTGTGCATTTACAATCAATATATTAGTGATTGTAATGATTAAAAATAGTATTATTTTTTTCATGGTGTTGTTATTTAGAATTGTTATAAATAATAGCAAAACAAAATACTATTGAAAAAGTTTATAAATCAATGAAATAAAAATATTTGTCAAAATTGTAAAGTTTA
>CAIUKU010000188.1 GCA_903899825.1 uncultured Bacteroidales bacterium
TAACTGATAATATTGCATTCCGCAACATCAACAATTATGATTTTGACGAAAATGAAGAAGCTCTTTACCTATTGAAGATCTTTAAAGATGCCGACAACCTCGACAGATTCAGGATCGGAGATTTCGATCCCTCCTATTTAAGGATGTTAAATTCTCATAAATTGATCGCTTTTGCTGAGGAACTAAATACCCGTTCGTACGATCATAATGAGATTATAAAACACTTTAAAGCTGTAATTGAGCACAAAAAGTAATGCCAAATATTGTTCAGGCTAAGAACTCATCTCCTATTTTCAATACTAAAGGTCTTTATTGAAGAGTCAACTCCGAAAAGATTGTTTTTGCCACTAAGTGATCGGGAGTGGAAAAACTCCAACTTCAAAACAGATAACTTTGCAAAAAAGCAGCAGATAAGAAACCTGTTTGTAATTGGAAGTTACATTCCATCACTAAGTTTGGTTCAGGGCACTTCTTGAAATTTAAATTGGATGTTAAGTAATTGCTTAAACACCGTATAGGAGATCAATTTCAGAATATAAGTGCCTTTATGTGCTGCTTTTTAATTAAAAGTTAAAAGCAAAATTATGAAAAGAGAAACAGAAAAAATGGGAGTAGTAAAAATGGGTGCAGGATTACCAGTATTTAACCCTCATGCAGCAGGAATAGATATTGGAGATACACTTCATTGCGTGGCACTTTATGATGGTAATGGTGGTCACGAAGTAAAAACCACTTCAGCCTTCACATGCGATTTATATGAAATCGTTGATTATTTAAAAAGCAATGGAATCACCACCGCAGCAATGGAAAGCACGGGGGTATATTGGTTGCCCCTTTACATCATGCTTGAGGATGCAGGAATAGAGCCCTACTTAGTTAATGCAAAGAGTGTAAAAAATGTTACTGGACGAAAGAAAGACGATACGGATTCTATTTGGATTCAAAAGCTACATACTTGTGGACTTTTGCAGAAAAGTTTTCAACCAGACAACGAAATTCGTCTGTTAAGGAGTTATACCCGCCAGCGTAAAAATTTAATTTTATTATGCTCAGATGCAGTAAGACGAATGCAAAAAGCACTTGAGCTAATGAATATTAAAATTCATACTGTTATAAGCGATATTCTGGGTAAAACAGGAACGAAAATGGTGATGGCAATTATAGCTGGAGAAAGAAATCCTCAAATTCTAGCTACACTTTGCGATCCAAGAATTAAGGCACCACAAGAGGAAATAATCAAATCATTACAAGGGATTTGGAAAGAGGAACATTTATTTATGTTAGAACAAGCAGTCGAAAACTATGAATTTCATCAAAAACAGATCAAGAGTTGTGAGGAAAAAATAAAACTGCAATTACTAAAACAAGTTGCGACCATAAAAGAAGGAGACATTACAAGTCTGGAAGAAACTCTAAAAAAAAAGAAAATAAGTAAACCCAAAAAAAATCAATTTAATTTTGCACTTTCTCCTTATCTGATTGCAATAATTGGTGTAGATTTGTGTAAAATACCAGGGATAAGCGAAGTAACAGCATTGGAATTAATTTCAGAGATAGGTTTAGATATGAGTAAATGGAAAAGTGCTAAACACTTTGCTGCTTGGCTAAACTTGATTCCTAACACCAAAATAACAGGAGGGAAAATCATCAGCAGTAAAATGATGAAGAAAAATAACAAGGCAGGTCAATATATAAGACAAGCCGCTTCCTGCTTATTTACAAGTAAAACTCCATTAGGCGATTATTATCGCAAAATGCGGGCGAGATTAGGAGGAAAAGGTGCTGCTTTAGCTACGGCACATAAACTAGCTAGAATCATTTACAACATGTTGTTAAAAAAAATAGAATACAAACAGGAATTGATGATTGAAAATCATGAAAAATTCATAGAAGAAAAGATTAAAAAACTGGAAAACCAATTAGCTCGATTAAAAAAGGCAGCATAAAGTTGAAAACATATAATATTGAAAATCATTGAGTTAAAAAAGAGTTATATAGGAGTCTCTAAGGCACAAAGGCTCACAAAGATGAACATTTAAGAAAGGAAAATAGGGAACATTCATAAAACTTACGGCTACTTAGAGCCATAGTGTTTTATTGGCAATTTTAAAAATCGTGATTCCCATTATAACATCAAATTTATGCGACAAAAGACAACGTGCATTGCAACGATCGTGA
>CAIUKU010000189.1 GCA_903899825.1 uncultured Bacteroidales bacterium
GTTTGCTGGCTTTCTTCAACATTCAGTTTTCCGATTCTTGCATTTCCTTTGATTTCACTGGCAGTTTCATTTAATATAGGTCCTAATAATTTGCAGGGCATACACCAGTCAGCCCAAAAGTCAACCAATACTAATCCTTTACTTATTTCCTGCTGGAAATTTTTATCGTTCAGATGAATTATTTTATCATTATCTGCAACCATTGGAGTATTCTTCATCTTTTTGTAGTTATAGTAGATATAATAGATAAATATTGCTAATCCAGCTATTACGATTATTAATGTTGTATTCATTTTTGTGAGTTTTTAAAGTTCTTAAAGTTTGTAAAGTTTTTAAAGTTTATAAAGTTTATAAAGTTAATTAGTTTAGTATATTCGTTATCTGTACTTTGGTTTGTAGGCTTGAAGTAAATTTATTACTGTCTGTAATATTGTAAATAGCTATTGATTATCAAGCTTTTTTTTATAATTTTCGTTTATATACATCACTTATGTTTACATTAAATTTGATACAGCAAAATTACTTTATTAAACTATACAGTATATCAATATCGGCTTTGCAGGCAACAACATAAAGATTGATTTAGGATAAGATATTATTTGATTTGAATCATGTTTTTGATAAAGAGACTAAAATTACATTTAAAAGTATTGCATCAGAAAAAAGCCTTTACAAAAATAATTGCAAAGGCTTTAATTTATTATATAATTTCAGATACAAATTGTTTCAGAAATATTTAAACTAAACTATCTAGAAACAACAATCTTATTTACATATTTTTTGTTATTTGAGATAATATTTAAAAAATACAAACCTTCCGCGAAATTGTCAAGCGAAATTTCGGATAATGCAGTAAGTCCGGTTTTACTAAATATTACTTCTCCTAGAATATTACAGATAATAAGTTTTACTTCTTCTGGTTTATTGAATGTTGAACTAATTATCACTTTGTCTGAAACAGGATTAGGATAAACGGTAAATGAATCATCTGATTCACTATAGTCTTTAATTCCGGTTCCGTTTATTGCATGTAAAATATAGGTAAGTGTATCACCGACAGTATAATTACCTTCTTTATACACCCATATTCTTGCTTTACAGTCAGCTACAATATTTCCTGTCCAAATATGGACACCGGCATAGCCAAAACCGCCTGGTTTGATAGGCGGAAAGCTTCCTGAGGAAGGAATCGCTAACCAGCAATTTCCGGTTGAGCAAAAATCAAAATAGCTCCCTCCCACTGTATCATATTCTAACAACTCCCATTTCAAATTCAGCGTGTCAGTTGAATTATTGGCAATGTGAATGCTATCATAAGAAAGTTCATTCAGTTTTTGATATTTGACAATTGTTGTTGAAGGTGAAAAGGAATACTGAGCTTTGCTGATGTTGGCAATTAATAATGCAACTAAAAGCAAAAAATAAGGTATAATTGTTTTGTTTTTATTCATAAAGCAAAAATAATACATATATCTTTAGAATCAGATTGAATTTTATGTTTTTAACGTATTATTAATCAAAATCATATACTATACTGAAAAACAAACTTATTATGGGATTGCTACAAATTAATTTGTTTAATCAATAACTGATACTATAGATTTTTAAAGCAGATTTTTTTAAAGTAAAATTATCTCGTAAGTAACATCCATCGCTTTTTTATACATGGCAGAAACCCCGCAGTATTTTTCCTGAGATAGTTCAATTGCTTTTTGAAGCTTTTCTTTATCCAGATCTTTACCTTTAAATTGGTAGATGATATTAAGTTTTGAATAAACTTTAGGATGCTCTTCAGTTAAATCTGCTTCAATCTTAATATTGAAATATTCAGGTTCGACTTTCATTTTCTTTAATATTGATATCACATCCATTCCGGTACAGCCTGCAAGAGCTGAGAGCATCAGCTCTTTTGGCCGAGGTCCGGCATTTTCGCCACCTACTTCTTTAGATGCATCTAAAATAATATGGTGTCCACTTACTTCGGTATCAAATTTCATATTACCTGCCCATGAGGTATTTACTGTGTTTTTCATATGTTTGTATTTTATTGTTGGTACTTTTGATGCAAAATTACATTGTTTATTTTTACAATTTTAAATTCAGATCTGATAACTAAACAATTTTTGAGTTGATTTGTCATAATTTATTTATTGTTTATCACTAACTTTATAAAAAGTATATGTCGATAAAAATTGAAGAAATTCTAAGAAGAAGATAGAAATCAGGAAATCAAAACAATATTTATTTACTATAAATTGCTGAAAAACGCTCCCCTGCAACAAATCCAATCAATAGCATATTTCCCAGGCCCAGAAAGCCGTTTTGTGTAAAAAAAACAGATATGGTATGCCCCCATACATCATGCCAGTTTCCACCATAAAATATATAAGCAATAATGATGATTAATTTAAACAAAACAGGTATATTTTGCTTTGAAAAAAGCACAAATAAAGATAGCATTACTATGGGTAAACTAAATAAAAAATGTTCACTATCGGTAACCGTAATGATAGGGATAATAGCAATAGCCAATAAATAAACAAGCGTAAACCGTTGTATTTCTGAATGTGAAGGAATTGCCTGTTTATCTTTGTAAATAATCCATAAAAATAAGATGCCTATCAATAAAAGAATAAACAAACTAAATAAAATGCCTTGTTGCTGCATTCCGCCAATAGATAAGATTTTGTTTACCCATGCATAAATTGTATCGGCACTGTTACTGATACTTGAATTATGCATCTTCATTGTTTCCATCCAATTTTTTAAGAAATCATTGTTCTTTTCATATCCTACAAATAAAGCAGGAAAAAACAATCCAATAAAAAAAGTTAAAAGCATAAAAAAAGAGGACTTAAACTTTCTAAACAATAACAATACAGGCAATAAAACTATAAAATGAAGTTTGAATAGCAATCCAATACCCATAAATATTCCGGCTGTATATTGTTTGTTTTCAAGCATTTTACTCAAACTGAAAATATAAAGCAGCAACAATAGCAAATTTACATTTCCAAGATGTAATTCACGGTAAAAATGGTTTAAAAGTATCAGTGTTGTAAGATAAAGTATTGGAGATCTTCTGATTGTTTTAAAAAAGAAAACCTGTTTGAGTAGTTCAAATGTTTTAAGCAAAACTATAATAATAGCGGTAGCTATCAGAAAATAGAAAATAATTGCAGCCAGAGTAAAAGGGAAATAATAAAAAACAGTAAATGGTATTAATGCGAAAGGTGAATATTTGTAAAATCCTGAATCTAATCCAAAAGGAATACCATAAATAGCATCACCTTTTATAAGATTCTGCATCCCAAGATAGTATACTTTAAAATCGTTAAGTTCGAAACGATTGTTCATTAACTGCAATAAAAAAAACAAAACAAAAAACAAAGCGATGATCCAAACAAATCCAGGAAAGCGTAATTTAGTTTTTTTCAACATAATAATATTTTATAATTCAATACATAAACCATCAAAAGCAAATTTAATAAAATCAGGTAATTCCTTTTGAACTTCTTCATGAAAACCCATCATGTGACTAATATGAGTAATGTAGGCATGTTCAGGTTTAATTATTTTCAACAATGCAACAGCCTCTTCAAGGTTAAAATGAGAAACATGTTTTTTCTTTCGTAAAGCATTCAGAACTACGACTTTTGACCCTTTTATTTTTTGAATTTCTTCATCATTGATAAAATTTGCATCCGTTATATATGTAAAATCGCCTATCCTGAAACCAAAAATTTTCAAACCAAAATGCATTACTTCTATTGGAATGATGTTTATATGATTGATATCAAATGTTTTATTTTCAACCTTATGGAGATTAATCTCAGGAACACCCGGATATTTATAAATAGCAAAAGCATAAGAAAATTCATTTTTAATGGCAATCTGAACATCTTCGCGGGCATAAACATCAATCGCTTTTTTTTGAATATAATTAAAAGCCCTCACATCATCCAAACCTGCAATATGATCTTTGTGAGCGTGTGTTAGCAATAGTGCATCCAGATGTTTTACATTGGCTCTTAGCATTTGTTCTCTGAAATCAGGCCCTGCATCAATCACAAAAACATTGCCCTGTGTTTCAATCATAACGGATGAACGTAAACGTTTATCTTTACGATCTAATGACTTACATACTTCACATTCACAAGCAATAACAGGTACACCCTGGGAAGTTCCTGTTCCTAAAAAAGTTATTTTCAAATCTATTATTTTTGTGTAAAAATAATAAAAATGATTTTACTTTTTGTTAAAATTGAAGAATAAAACAAATAATTCATTTTATATCAGATTTCTTTTTAATTTTACGTGCTATTTTAATTAGGAATTATTTTATTTCAGGAAACAAAGTGAGTATTTTTTACAAAATAAAAGAATATACAGGTAAACACTATCTTAAAAAGAATTTACCTAAAAATAATCGATTCCGTAAAATTGTGAATCTTGATGATGCCAAAACAGTTGGTATCATTTATGAATTACAAGACGAGCAAAGCTATAACCACATTTGTCGTTTTATTAAACTTTTACAGGACAAACAAATTAATGTGAAAGCCATTGGATACTTTGACGGAAATATTCGCCCTATTTATGCTATTGAAAAATTATCGTTAGATTATTACGATAAAAAGGATATAAATTGGTTTGGGAAACCTAAAGGTAAATACGTTACAGACTTTTGTAAAACAGATTTTGATATTTTAATTGATGTATCTTTGCAAGATAGTTTTCAAACGAAATATATTGCAGCATTTTCAAAAGCAAAGTTTAAAGTTGGTAAAGATGGAGAAAACAATAAAACCATTTATGACTTAATGATAGATATTAGTGTTAAAACAACTTTAGATGAATTCATTACATTAATCATACATTATCTGAGTATTATAAATAAAAAAGACTATGAAGAAAGCACTTAAAGGATGCGGAGTAGCAATTATTACTCCTTTTCACAAACATGGTACTGTTGATTTTACATCTTTAGGTAAATTAATTGAGCATTTAATAACAAATGGTGTAAATTATATTGTTGCCTTAGGAACAACAGCTGAAACAGCTACTTTATCTGAAAAAGAAAAATTGGCTGTTACTGATTTTATAGTGGATACTGTGGCAAAAAGACTACCTGTTGTGTTAGGTCTTGGTGGAAATGACACACAGAAGATTATTGATCAGATTAAAACCTTCAACTTTGACGGAATAGATGCTGTTTTATCGGTAGCACCATATTATAATAAACCTCAACAAAGGGGCATTTTTTATCATTTTAAAAGTATTGAAGCTGTTTTGCCGGTTCCAATGTTGATTTACAATGTACCCAGCCGAACCGGAGTAAATATAAGCGCAGAAACTACCCTTAAATTAGCCAGTGAAGTTCCGGGAATTATCGGTATTAAAGAAGCTTCGGGGAATATGATGCAATGCATGCAGATTATTAAAGATAAACCCAAAGATTTTCTGGTGATTTCAGGTGAAGATGCACTTACCATGCCATTGATTGCTGCTGGTGCTGATGGCGTTATTTCTGTAGTGGCCAATGCATTTCCAAAAGAATTTTCGGAAATGGTGCAAATGGCATTGGCAGCAAATTGCAAAAAAGCCAAAGAACTACACTATAAATTATTCAACTTTACCAATGCAATTTTTGAAGATGGTAGTCCTGCCGGTATTAAAGCAGCTTTGGAAGTACTTGAAATTTGCCAGAACAACCTTCGCCTGCCTTTGGTTAAGGTAAACAAACAAACTTATGCAAGCATTCAAAATCTTGTAAAGGAAATTATCGGATAAATTGATAGGTTAATTCCTGCAAGTGCATCAATTAATGAACTTATTCTTATACTATCTTGTTTTTTACACTACACTGTATCTTCGTTTTATTATTTCTTCAATAAATCTTTAAAAAAGAATTAATTGATATAAATATAAAGTTAATTCAGTTTTTTATAAAGTCTATGGAAATAACCCAGTCTAGATTAAAGTGAAACAGTATATAGAATATGACCAAATTAAAATTTGGACAATTCATCAATTAAGTTTTAAGTTTGATTTATTTATTGCTTGAAAACAGCCTATTGGTTTTTTCAAAATAGCCTTCTTTTACCATTCTCACATCCTCAACGGTATAAAATGCATTGGGATTATTTTTATTAAGAATTCGGAGGAATCGTTTTAAATCATTTCGTCTGATGGTGGCAAAAATCATTTTTACAGGATTTTCCATACCCATCGCATCAACAATTGTAATTCTGAATTTTAATCTTTTCAACAGCAATATGGTGAGTTTTGAATCTTTTTGAAAAACGACACGAACAATCACATTCCCAATTGATAAGCGTTGTTCAATATAAATACCTGTAAAATTCCCTATGGCAAAACCTCCGGCAAAAGCTATATAACAATAAACATTGTCAAGGTGTTTCATTATCTGACTGATCGCCAGTAACCATACAATCGATTCGAAGAATCCGGCAAGTAAAGCCAGGTATTTAAATCCTTTTGTTGCAAATAAAATCCTTAAAATTCCAATTGATTGATCAACAATACGGGCAAGAAAAATCAGCAATGGAATTACAATGAATAAAAAAATATCGTTGTTGACCAGGTTAAAAAAAAATCGTTCATAATTAGAAATATTGGTTTTAAGATTTCTTTTTTACAATTATAGATGCAAGAACTGACAATATTAATATCCCAAGTATAACCATTAAAGAGAAAACTATAGGTATCTTATAAAAAGCAGAAATGCACATTTTTGCACCAACAAATACCAGAATAGCTGATAAACCATATTTTAAATAATAAAAATACCTGGTAATTCCAGCCAAAGCAAAATACAAAGCTCTTAATCCTAAAATTGCAAATACATTGGAAGTAAATATTATAAAAGAATCGTCAGAAATTGCTAGAATAGCAGGTATAGAATCAATTGCAAAAATCAAATCGGTAAATTCAACAACTATCAGCACTATAAAAAGTGGTGTAGCATATAATTTTTTATCTATCCTGATAAAAAACTTACTTCCATGAATTACAGGTGTAACCGGCATAAAAATTTTGAAAAGTCTAACAAAAATATTCTTTGAGGGATTAAAATTTCCTTCTTTATTAGTCAACATCTTAAATCCGGTAAAAAGCAGAAAGGCACCAAATATATAAATAATCCAATGAAAATTATTAATCAGTGCAACACCTGCAAAAATAAAAATGGCCCTTAATATTAAAGCACCTAAGATTCCCCAGAATAAAATTTTGTGCTGGTATTTGGCTTCTACATTAAAAAAACCAAACAGCATAATAAAAACGAATAAATTATCTACACTTAAAGATTTTTCAATCACATAGCCAGTTAAAAACTCCAATGCTTTAACTTTACCCATATAGATATAAATGAGATAATTAAAGATCAAAGCCAGACCAATCCATACACCACTCCAAACCAATGCTTCCCTGATTTTAACATCATGCGATTTCCTATGAAATAATCCCAAATCGACTGCTAATACAGCAATTATAAAAAGCAAAAACCCAAACCAAACATATATATCGATTACCATTTTTCTTATTTTTTAAACAATGTATTTAATTAAAACAAATCCGCCTATCAACATTGCCGTAAATCCCAGCGCTACCCAATTGAAATACTTTTCAATAAAGTTTTTTATGGAAGGACCGTATTTCCATATCAACCAGGCGACCAGGAAAAACCTTGCACCTCTGCTTATAACAGACGCAAGTATAAACATAAAAATATTCATATCAAAAGCACCGGAAGTAATGGTAAATACTTTGTAGGGAATGGGTGTAAACCCTGCCGTAAATATGATCCAAAAGTCCCAGTCGTTAAATAAAAGTTTGATAGTATTATATAATTCATGTGTAAAGCCGGGAACATTATCAAAAAACAAATTTGCCAAAGGCGTAAATTCTCCATCAGCATTTAACCATGAGAAATGACCTATATAATACCCAACTATGGCACCTGCAACAGACCCAATTGTACAAATAAGAGCAAACCTGAATGATTTGGATATGGAACCCATTGCCATTGCTATGAGCAGAATATCCGGCGGAATAGGAAAAAAAACCGATTCGATAAATGCAAGCACAAAAAGTGCTATAGCGCCATAAGGCGAATGGGCCCAGCTTAACACCCAGTTGTATAAACGTTTGATCCAGTTCAAAATAAGTTGATTGATTTAAAAGATTTGAAATATTACCAAGGCATAAATGATAAACCGTAGGTACCTGAAAAGTGCCCATAATAAATACTGCCTGAAATTATATTTGATGAGTCCACAAGCTAAACTAACGATGGAATGAGGAAGTGGCAACATGGCTCCAATAAACACAAAAAGGCCACCCCATTTTCTTAAATTGTTAATATGTTTAGCAATTTTATGCTCAATGTGATATTTAACAGTAGGAATTAAAAACAATTGTTTCCCGATAAAATAGGCAATAACTCCACCAATATACGACATTGTTGCTAAAATAAACAAAAACAACCAGGGTGTTGCTGATTTTGAAGACCATGCAATAAAAATTTCAGGTGGAATAACTCCTAAAATAGTTTCAGATAATAAAAAAAATGAAAATATTATTTGTGGTGAATAATTTGACACCAAAATATTAAGCATTGCATTGATATCAATAAAAAAAACTTCAAGCACAACCAGTATTCCGACAAACAGTAAAATTACCATTCCTCCTTTTATTGCTGTATCTTTTAAAAATGCATAAAATTTTGTTATTCTGTAATAACGGTGCAATGCAATTACTTTATCATGTTTAACCATATGAGAGATAAATTTTTTAGTTTGAACCTTTAAGTATATTGTTTAAAAAATCTGTAATGGTATTTACAATTCCTTGCAAACCATTCTCGCTTATATAATTGATCAGGTTTATCAATTGAGGAAACAAAATGATAATGAGCCCAATTAGCAGGAAGAGAAAAATTATCACTCCTAGTATTACCAGATTTCTGATTTTTTTATTTTCTTTAATTTTATTGAATATATCTATATATCTAAAATAATCTCTGTTTTCATTACCTGAATGATGAGAATACTGATCATTTCTATGGCTATCATAGTATCTTTCTTTATTGTAATTGCCCTGGCGTTTTTGCCTGTTATTTAAAATTTCATCAAATTCCATATTTTTTATTTTTTAATTTATTTTTAAACTTTTCGCTGTTTCTTGTATATTTCAAAAAGTTCTTCTTCATCTTTTCCTTCTCTGATACCACTAATTAAAAGAACTAATAATTTAGGAATTTCACTTTCAGTAAATCCTGATTTTGTAGCAAAACTATTTGCTAAACGCATCTCATTTTTGTCAACAATACCATCAGCCAAAACCATCTTTACAATTTCATAAACCTGTTCAAATCGTTTAAAAAACTCATAAGGAGGATTATAAACCATCATCCTGCCTGATTCAAGTAAATCATCAATTTCCGGTTCAGTAAACCCCATTTTTCGGCCAAACCGATGAAGTATGTCTGTTTCTGTTGTGTCAATGATACCATCAGCCAAAGCAATAGAAACCAGATGTTTAAAATGCTCTTTATCCTGTTTTTTACCTAAATGATCAAATTGCTCTATAATTTTCATGTTTAAATTTTTAATATTATTTATACTTATATTAATTAACATCTCTTATCTGAATACAAAAAAAAATGTATCAAACAATAGAATACATGCAAATGTCATAAGTATAAAATAAATACTTATGCATAAATTGCAAAAAAAAATGTTATTTAAAGCTTTGGCGGTTGCCAAATTACTGATAGAAATGAATTTGGAATAAATACTTTAAAAGGGGAAATTTTATTAGAATAATCAGTAATAAATAAAAAATCTCTAAAAGCATTTACTATTGTATCATTATGTTGTTCTTCGTCTTCAAAGAAAATATTATTATGAAGTGAATTTTCGTCCTGATGATTCGTATTTTCTATATCAAATGTTTTTCCGGAAATAAAATCTTGTGCAGCAATAAAGTTGCAAGCAATACTGAAATATATTGCAGAAGTAAATAGAAAAATATAAGAAATATTAAAGATTGCTTTCATCGATCGCAAAAGTATTAAATATTCAAGTAATTCAATATAAATAAATCATTAATTTATGTTAATTGAGAATAACTA
>CAIUKU010000190.1 GCA_903899825.1 uncultured Bacteroidales bacterium
ATAACTCTCTTTTTTAATGTATAGTATTCGTTCGACTAAGAAACCTAAAAAGCAAAGCTTTTTAAATATAAAGGACAGAGATGGTTTTGTGCTGTGAATTCCTTCCAGATTTAATTTTTTTAAATTTTATAATCAATTTACAATCATAAAAATTATACAAAATGAATTTACCATTTGCAGAATCATATAAAATAAAGATGGTTGAACCCATCAAAAGGAGTACAAGAGAAGAAAGAGAAAGATGGATTAAAGAAGCAAAATACAATCTTTTTAACCTGAGAAGCGATCAGGTTTACATCGACTTGCTTACAGATTCAGGAACCGGTGCCATGAGCGACCGTCAATGGAGTCAAATGATGCTGGGTGACGAAAGTTATGCAGGTGCTTCATCCTATTTCAAAATGAAATCAGCTATTCAGAAAATTTTTGGATATGAATATTTTTTGCCGACCCATCAGGGAAGAGCTGCCGAAAATGTGTTGTTTTCGGTTTTGGTAAAAGAAGGTGATGTAGTTCCCGGCAATTCTCATTTCGATACAACCAAAGGTCATATTGAATATCGTAAGGCCAAAGCAGTGGATTGCACAATTGACGAAGCTTTTGATACAGAATTATTACATCCGTATAAAGGAAATGTTGATCTCAATAAATTAGAAACCGTTTTAAAATCGGTTCCTTCAGAAAAAATTCCATTTATTATCATTACCGTCACTTGTAATTCATCAGGTGGTCAGCCTGTTTCTATGGAAAACCTGAAAGCCATCAGAAAAATGGCAGATCAGTATGGCAAAATGGTGATTTATGATGCAGCACGCTTTGCTGAAAATGCTTACTTTATTAAAATGCGTGAAAAAGGATACGAAAACAAAACAATTAAAGAAATTGTAGCTGAAATGTTTTCTTATGCTGACGCCATGACCATGAGTAGTAAAAAAGATGCCATTGTAAATATGGGAGGTTTTATTGCCATGCACAATGAAGAATTATTCCATAAAGCCAGTGTTTTCAATATAATGTTTGAAGGTTACATCACTTACGGTGGTATGTCAGGTCGTGATATGAATGCATTGGCTCAGGGATTGGATGAGGGTACCGAATTTGAAACCCTCGAAACACGTATCAAACAAGTGGAGTATTTAGGTGGAAGACTGGAAGAATTTGGTATCCCATTCCAAAAACCAGTTGGTGGTCACGCTATTTTTGTAGATGCAAAAAAAATACTGCCAAATCTCCCTAAAGAACAGTTTATTGCACAAACACTAGGCATTGAATTATATATTGAAGCAGGTATTCGTGGTGTTGAAATAGGTACTTTATTAGCTGACCGTGATCCTGTTAGCAGAGAGAACCGCTATCCTGCATTAGAATTTTTACGTCTTGCAATTCCACGCCGTGTTTATACAAATAATCACATGGATGTAGTTGCAGTCGCTTTGAAAAACGTCTTTGACAAACGTGCTGAAATTACAAAAGGATATGAAATTATTTATGAAGCACCCATCATGAGACATTTTACTGTTGAATTAAAAAAAATATAAATAGTTTAATTTCAATTAATTAAGACGATGCTGATTGGATTCAGCATCGTCTTTTTTTACAATCAAAATGGAAATATCAAAAAGATACCAAAGAATATATGAGCAATTACAGCCTTTGATGCTCAAATCTGAGAATACAGATGCCCGTATGTGTAGCATTGTGGCTGTGCTTCATCATAAAATGGATCAGTTTTTCTGGACAGGATTTTACTGTTTACAAAACGATCAGCTGATTGTTAAAACCTATCAGGGTCCGCTTGCATGTATGGAACTCCAAAAAGATGCAGGCGTTTGCTGGGCAAGTATCAACAGTAAAAAAACAATAGTAGTTGATGATGTTGAAAAGTTTCCGGGTCATATTTCCTGCGATTCACGATCAAAATCTGAAATCGCAGTTCCTTTCTATGATAAAACCGGAAATATTTTAGGAGTACTTGATATTGACAGCAAAGAATTAAACAATTTCAATGAAACAGATGCATTCTGGCTGGAAAAAATCCTTGGATTGATTTGAAAAGATAAAGGTTAAAGGATAAAGGTTAAAGGTTAAAGGTTAAAGGATAAAGTATAAAGGTTAAAGTAAAAAAGGAAAAAGGAAAAAGGAAAAAGTGAAAAGGATTTGAATGAATAATAATCCCATATAACACTTCAATTCAACAATATATAAACATCTCTTCAAATTACCAAATTTTTAAAATAAAAATCTTTTGCATCTATTATTTATTTAATTTTGCAAGCCAAAATTTTTCACCTTGAGTTTATTAGAATTACTATTAATTGCAATCGGCTTATCAATGGATAGCTTTGCTGTTTCACTTACCAGTGGAAGCTTACAATGTATAAACCACAAAAAAGGGCTAAAAATAGCCCTGGTATTTGCATTATTTCAGGCTGTTATGCCTGTTCTTGGATGGTTGCTGGGGACGACTTTCAGAGATATGATGGAAAGAATAGATCATTGGGTTGCCTTTTCTTTGCTTTTTATTATTGGTCTTAAGATGATAATTGAAGCTATTAAAGTTAATCCTGAAGAACGCCAGTTTAATATCAACAAAAACTATGTATTAATAATGCTAGCGATTGCAACTACTATTGATGCATTTGTAGTAGGTATCAGTTTTGGATTTCTGAATGTGTCGATATTGAAAGCCTCAATCATTATTGGAGTGGTTACATTTATAATTTCTTATGGTGGGATTTGCCTTGGAAAGCTTAATAGATTTATCAAGCCCCGCACTGCTGAATTAATAGGAGGTTTGGTGCTGATTATCATCGGTTTAAAAATACTGATAGAACACAATAATTTAATGTAAACAAATACAACAGATAAATAAAGGATAATAAATACCAAACATTACCCATTGTTTGTTTAAGAAATAAAAAAATATGATGTTGAAAAGATTTTTTAGTTTAATAACGATTGTTTGTATTATCCAATATATAGCAAGCGCTCAAATTCCTGCCGGATATTATGATGCTGCTAACGGTTTAACAGCAGCACCGTTAAAAACAGCCTTATACAATATAATTAAAGGACATACCGATAAGGGTTATGATGGATTGTATGCCTGCTATACGACTACTGATAATTTACCTTCAGCTAAGGTATGGGATATGTATTCAATTAAAGCGAATGACTCTGCAAATTACTGGTATACCAATTCTGCCAGTAATTCCGATCAATGTGGGAATTACAACAGCGAAGGAGACTGCTACAACAGAGAACATTCATTCTGTGACAGCTGGCTTGGTCAGGCTTCTCCGCAACGATCCGATTTGTTTCATGTTTATCCTACTGACGGCTATGTTAATAACCGTAGAAGCAGTTACCCTCATGGAAAAGTAGGTAACGCTACCTGGACCTCATCCAATGGAAGCAAATTAGGCAGTTCAGATCCTGCAACCGGATACACTGGTGTCGTTTTTGAACCCATTGATCAGTTTAAAGGTGATTTTGCTAGAAGTTATTTTTATATGGCTACCCGTTACGAAAATCTTATTGGCGGATGGAGTAACAATGGTTCAGCATCAGAATTATTAGCCGGAAATTCCTATCCTGCATTCAAAACCTGGTTTCTTAATCTAATGATGCAATGGAGTACGCAAGATCCGGTAAGCCAAAAAGAAATAGACCGTAACAATGCAGTATATGCCTATCAGCACAATCGTAATCCATATATTGATCATCCTGAATATGTTGCAGCAGTCTGGGGTGGAGGAACCTATATATATACAACTGCAAGTGATTTTTACGGAAAAGTTTCAATTTATCCCAATCCTGCTAAAGACAAATTAACCATTGATATTTACAACATGGAAAAACTTCCTGAAAACATTTCAGTTACCGATGTAAGCGGAAGATTGGTTTATCATACCACACAAGTAACCAGCCATCAGCAGATAGATCTTACCTCCCTCGAAAGTGGAATGTATTTCTTGATTGTTTCTGCAAAAGACTGTAAATCTGTATATAAATTTATACACTAATTTTTAAACAGTGAATTTTAATTTATTAATTGATCCCCTTTTTTTATAAATTTAAAATCAGGTTAATTACAATTCAAGCCTGTAACACATTGAATAACTTATTAAAAAAACTAAACAAAGAGAAAATTAGTTTTTCAAAACTAATAATAATCTGAATTGTTATCATTACCTAATAGAATATTCAACCAGAAATAATAGTATGATAAAAAAAATCATCAGTCTTTTTACAGTCGTTTTTTTAATTCAGTATATTGCTATTGCTCAGATACCTTCAGGCTATTACAATACAGCCAATGGATTAACCGGAGCTCCGCTTAAAACAGCATTGTACAATATTATCAAAGGACATACAGAAAGAACATATGCAAATTTATGGACAGATTTCCAAACAACAGATAAAAAACCAAATGGGAAAGTCTGGGATATGTATTCTGATATTCCAGGAGGAACACCCCCTTACGAATTTACTTTTGTTACAAATCAATGCGGGAATTACAGCGTTGAAGGAGATTGTTATAATCGCGAACATTCTTTTCCAAAAAGCTGGTTTAACGACGGAACACCAATGTATACCGATTTATTCCACATTGTTCCTACTGATGGTAAAGTAAATGGTGAAAGAAGTAATTATCCTTTTGGAAAAGTAAACAGTCCCGGCTGGACTTCTCAAAACGGCAGCAAAGTTGGCCCTAACGTTTACCCTGGATATACAGGAACCGTTTTTGAACCTATTGATAGCTTTAAAGGTGACTTTGCAAGGAATTATTTTTATATGGTAACACGATACCAAAACCTTATTTCTGGCTGGGTTACAGATATGTTAGACAATTCTACCTATCCTTCATTTACAGTATGGGCAAAAAATATGCTGATTGAATGGAACAATCTTGATCCCGTCAGCTCAAAAGAAATCAATCGCAACAATGCAGTGTATGGTATTCAGCACAATAGAAATCCATACATCGATCATCCCGAATACGTTAACCTTGTTTGGGGAGGTGGGTCAATTATTCTTGTCAATTCTATCACAGTACAAGGACAGGGCGGAGCAACTTCAATTACAACACAGGGAGGAAGTTTACAGCTGTCGGCAACAGTTTTACCTGCCAATGCAAGTAATTCAACCTATACATGGTCAGTCAAAAATCCAACTGCAACTATCAATTCAAGCGGTTTGCTTACTGCTGTGAGCGATGGAATTGATACTGTAGTAGCTACAGCCAATGACGGTTCAGGAATACAGGGTATTTTAGCTATCAGTATTTCAAATCAGGGTAACGGAATCAACTACATAGATTTGTCTGACAAAGTCAGTATTTATCCAAATCCTGTTAATGATGTAATAAATATTGACATCAAAAAAATGCAGGTTCTTCCTGACCATATTACAATTACAGATATAAGGGGTAGAATGGTGTATCAATTAACAAAAGTATCCAATCATCAAAAAATTGATGTTGCTGATCTTGAAAAAGGGATGTATTTCATTTCTATCAGCGGGAAAAACAGTAAATCAGTATTTAAGTTTATAAGATAATGGCGACAATTAGAATAACCAAAGAATTTAAATTTGAAAGTGCCCATGCCTTATTGGGTTACGATGGTCCCTGTAAAAATATTCACGGACACTCCTATAAAATGGCGGTTACATTAATTGGTAAACCTATTAATGATGAAACTTCTCCCAAAAATGGCATGGTGATGGATTTTGGAGATTTGAAACAAATTGTAAACGAAAGCATAGTAAAACCATTCGACCATGCTTTGGTATTAAATGCCAAAACTAAAAATGTTAATTCTGCTGAAGTAAAATTTATGTCAGGGAAATTAATTCTGGCAGATTACCAACCCAGCTGCGAAAATCTATTGATAGATTTTGCAGAAAGAATCCAAAACAAACTACCCTCAAATGTAAAATTATTCAGCATTCGACTGGACGAAACATCCAATTCTTTTGCAGAATGGTTTGCTTCAGACAATGAATCATAAAAAGAACTAATTTCTCTCTTTAAATTTTTTACTTTTTTGCTTTACCTTCAATTGATTCATATACAGTTTCTTTTAAGGTATTCTGTTTATTGAAATTAATCCAATCCATTTTTTTCCAATACTCACAGTTTTAATTTAAAACGTATATTTGCAGCGGCATACCAGGATTAAGTATAATACAGCAATAAATCAATATGAATTAAGCAGTAACTATACTGTTACTGTAATATTTATCATAAAAATGGCATTTATTAAAAAAGCAACAGCTGTTTTCCGTTTACATCCCGATTACAAAAAAAGGGTATTCGGTCTTGATTTAATGCGAGCCATTGCCATCATCATAGTGGTACTCGACCACGGTATATTGCTTGAAAAGGCAAATACCAATTTCCCATGGATCCCACTTATCAATGGCGTAGAACTTTTCTTTGTACTCAGTGGCTTTCTGATTGGAGGTATTCTCCTGAAAATATTCCGCAACAATCCATCTTTTGGTTTAGGAACAATTGTTAAATTCTGGATTCGTCGATGGTTCCGGACTTTACCCAACTATTACCTGGTGCTCCTGTTAAATATTATCGTGGTTTATTTTGGAATTATAAAGGAGGATTTTTCTCAGTTTAACTGGAAGTTTTTTCTTTTTCTTCAGAATTTCTACAGCCATTTTACCGGATTTTTCTGGGAATCGTGGAGTTTAAGTATCGAAGAATGGTTTTATCTGCTTTTCCCACTTATTTTAGGGCTGGCATTTTTTATTATGAAAAGATTCCATATCCAAAAGAAAAATATTTACCTCAGTGCGATTTTTATTTTTTTACTGATCCCCTTTCTGCTGAGAGTTTTTATTGCATCACGTATGGATGTCGATGAATTTTGGCTTGAAGTTAAAATTTATAAAGTGGTAATTTATCGCATTGATAGTATTGCACTTGGTCTTTTTGCGGCTTATATCAACTTTTACTATCCGGTTTTCTGGTATAAAATCAGGAACATCAGTTTTGTTTCAGGCATTCTGATCAGCTATTTGATTCTATATACATCCTGGGATCCGAACGCCTGCTTTACAAAAGTTTTTCTGATATTTTTGCAAAGCATAGGATGCTTATTGCTCTTACCAAAATTCGAAAGCATTAAAAAAGCACCTCCAACTCTACTTAAAATAGTTACGCATATAAGTTTAATATCTTACTCCATGTATTTACTAAACTTAGCACTTGTGGCAGAAGTAATAAAAACAAATTTTCCACCCCATGGTCCACGAACTGCCTGGGCTTTATATGGAATATACTGGATAACTGTACTGGCGTTTTCCACTTTGCTTTTCAAATATTTTGAAAAACCAATGATGGATGTAAGAGATAAATGGAAAAAAGATTGTTGATTTTTCAGGAAATGTATTTTCAATTGCTTTTATTCTTTCAAGCTGATTTTATAAATTGATTACTAATACGCATTTTTGTTAATTAATTATTCTTAGGTTCTAACGCTGACAGGCTTTAGAACCCTTCAATGGTTAACAGCTAAGAATCTAAAACATGAATACAATTAACAATCAATTGTTCATTTAATTTCTGATTATCATAGCGATTAATGCTAAGTTTAGTTTATTTTTGGATGTTTGATTAATACTAACTTATGAAAATCCAGAAAAAAACCATATATATCGCGATACTGTCTTTACTTGCTGTAATTATATTGATTTCAGCCTACAACTATTATCGCAGGTTAAAACAACCCATTGCAGCTGTTATTGATGCCATTCCGCCAGACGCGCTACTATTTTCTGAATTCAACAATGTAGTAAATTTGTGGAATGCAAACAGTTCTTCCAACCAGATATGGAAGGAATTGCAAAAATTGCCTTTTTTTGCCAAAGCGGGTAATGATCTTTTATTTATCAATTCCCTTCTCAATGCCAATACTGAAATAAAAACCATATTAAGCTCAAATAAATCTTATCTGTCACTGCATGTTACAGCTATGGACAGTCTTGCTTTGCTTTATCTTATTAATGTTCCTCCAACCTTTGATGTTGCTGGCATTAAAACCATGCTGAAAGAGGCAGGCATCAAAGACATCACACATCGTAAGTTTGAAGGCGTCCATATTTATAGTACAACATCCAGTTCAGCAATTTATTATTATAGTGTTTACAAAGGTGTTTTTATGGGGAGCTTTTGTGAAAAACTGCTTGAGAAAGCTATTTTGCAACTAAACAGCAATACTTCTATTGTCAATGATGAGGACTTTTTTAATCTCAAAACTACTGCCGGAAAAAAAGTGGATGCCAATATCTATATCAATTATGCCAATATAAGCAGCTGGCTGCAATCCTTTATCAATAAAGTAACAGCCATGGATATGCAAATTTTATCTGATTTTGCAAAATGGACTGAATTGGATATGTTTGTCAAAAACAATCAGTTGTTGTTGAATGGATATACTTCAGTTGGAAAAGCCGGTTCATCCTATCTCAGCATATTTGCGGGTGAAGCAGCACAGGAAGTTCAGATTACCAAAATTTTACCTCAAAACACATTGTTGTTTGCAGATGTAAATTTCAGCAATTATTCCGGTTATCATTTGAAGTATAAAAATTTTCTTAAAGAAAATGACAAATTGACTGAATATGAGAAGAAACTTTCTGGTTTGAATCTTCAGGTAAAATTCAACTTACGGGATAATTTTATCCAATGGATGGGAAATGAATTTGCAGTAGTCGTCTTGCAAAGCGAAACAAATTTTGATGAGAACACCTATGTAGTGTGTCGCAGCAATAATTCAAAACTGGCTGATTCCAGTCTGAAAGCCATCGCAGCAGCATCACAGCAAAATGGAACTGAAACGGAGAAAGCTATTGTAAGTAATAATATCCGTATGACTGATTTGCTAAAAACCATGTTGGGTGGAGCTTGTCCTTCATTTAAGGAATGCTGGTATGAAGTAGCCAATGAATTTGTAATATTTGGAGGAAGTAAACAAGCCATCAGCAATTACAGAGATGCATTCAGTTCGGGAGAAATACTGGCAAACTCAAAAGATTATGCTGAATATGCTGCCAACATTCCCGCTAAATCAAATATATATGCCTATATCAACCTAAGGCTGGCTGCCAATTATCTGATGAACTTAATGAAAGCGACCCATACGCCGGCTTTTGGCAATATATTTCCCGTTTTGCAGGGATTTCAAAAATTATCGATTCAGCTGAGTACCGAAGACCAGCGGTTTTATACCACTGTCAATTTCAACTTTAAAGGAAATGAGAATCTAAAACCCATAGAAGCGCCGGTACAGGCACAAGTCATTAGTCCTGGCAGTGAAACCAGTTTGGATGCTGCTATGATCAGACGTCCCTATATTGTAAAAAACACGGCCATCAATGATAAGAGTATTATTGTTTTTGATGCATCCAACAAAATGTATTTGATGAACAAAGACGGAATCATTCAATGGAAAATACCCATTGATGGCAAACCCATCAGTGATGTATTTGAAGTAGATTATTTGAAGAACAACAAAATATATTACCTCTTCAATACCGAAAACAGCATTTACCTGATAGATGCCAAAGGAAACAAAGCAGAAGGATATCCCGTAAAACTTTCCAGCAAAGCCACATCGGGACTCTGTCTTATAGATTATGAGAAAAAACGGGACTACCGCATGGCTATTGCAGGCAACGACAGAAAAATACATTATTTCAACATCAAAGGCGAAACAGTTAGGGATTTTAAATCGCCAACTACAAAAGATAGAGTGGAAATGACGCCCCAGCATATTATTTTCGGAGGCAAAGACAATATTATTGTGACTGATAAATCGGGTAATATCCTGATTCTTGACCGTAAAGGCAGCGAACGCATAAAAATAAAAACATCTTTTACAGCAAATACTGCTTCTAAATGCTATTATGATGGAAAATACCTGATTACCAATGATAAAAATGGCAAGCTTCAATTTATTTCATCAAATGGAACTGTAGATACCAAAGTATTTAAAACAATCTCGGGCAATCCAACGTTTGTTTATGAGGATTTCAACAACGATGGTAACAAAGACTTCATTTTCCTTTCTTCATCAGAATTGAATGTTTGCAAAAAAGATGGCAAAGTGATTTTTAACTATAAATTCAAAAATACAGTCAACCCTGTTCTCCGGTTTTATAACAATACTCAAAGAGGCAATCTGATTGCGGTCGTGGGAAAAGACATGAATCAACTGTATATATTCAATAAAGAAGGTTTGATGGACGAATCTTTGACATTTAAAGGAGAATGCATGCCGGATATTGCTCCTTTGTTCGACAAAAAGCAGTTGAATTTGCTTACAGGATCTGGAAATAAGTTGTTGAAGTATACGTTTTAAGTGCCTTGAGTACTAAGAGTACTTGGAGTGCCTTGAGTACTTGGAGTACTTGGAGTGTATGGAGTACTTGGAGTAATTAAGTAGTTAGTGAAATAAAAATAAATGAGAGACTTATTGAAAATTCATAATAGATAGTTTTATAAACAACATATAATTTGATAGAAACACTTATACGACTGGATACGCAATTGTTTCTTTTGCTCAATGGCATTCACAATTCATTTTTTGACGAGGTGATGTGGTGGCTGAGTAGCAAAACGATATGGATTCCGATGTATGCTTTTTTTCTTTATTTGATTATAAAGCAATATAAAAAGCAAAGCTGGATGATACTTCTGGTGATTATCATCAGCGTTACACTGGCCGATAGTTTGTCGGTAGCATTGTTTAAGAATGTATTTATGCGATGGCGACCTTCTCACAATCCTGATTTGGAAACTCTGATACACTTAGTTAAAAATTATAAAGGCGGAAGTTATGGTTTTGTGTCTTCCCATGCAGCCAATACCTTCGCATTGGCTGTGGCTTTATCTCATTTTTTAAAAAAGAAGTTCAGGTATTTTCCCTTTTTTATATTTAGCTGGGCAGCTTTGGTAAGCTACAGCCGAATATACCTTGGCGTGCATTATCCGGGAGATGTAATTTGCGGGGCAATGTTCGGTAGTTTTGTGTCATTCATTGTAATTAAAGCTTATTATTTAATAAGAAAAAAGTATTAAAGTATTGATAATTCTTTATTTACCTGTTTTTTAGTATTTTTGTTACTTTAAACTAAGTATTTGATTTTCTGATTTTTCGATTGTACAGTGGTTTGCTTCATAAGAAGTATAATAAAGAAATTGAAATGAAAAACAACTAAAAACTTAACTTAGTAATCTGAATGTAAAAGGATTATTCACTCACAGCCATAGAGCAGGCTGCAAAAAAATAGTTTTTATCTGTTTATAATTTGTTATTTGCCTCTATTTCATTAATTTGATTATCTTAAACCTAACAGGTTTTTGAAACCTGTTAGGTTTTCCCGGAATAATCATCAGTCTGTGTGTCAAAATTTTTTTGTCAAAAATGTTTCATATGTTTATTTTAAAAATTATTTATTTGTACATATGGAATTACTCACATGTTTAATTATTATTTAATGTGTCCGTGAACTTCGTTTCGCCAAAATAATCATCCAAGTGTGTGTGAATATTATCACATGGCTCGTTACATATTATGAATGTTTTAGAAACATATATATCTGAAATTCATAACTTTTAAAAATTTAAAGTTTCGTAAAAGAAAGAACAAGCGAAAACTTTAAAAATATAACATTTCTCGAGCTTATTAAAAATTAATAAAATATTTAAAAAACCAATTATTGAAAAATTTGTTATCTTTATCACACTTTTGAATATAGCAAAAATGCTTTTTAATTAAAATCATTATTCATTATATATTATATATTTCTAGCAATATGAAAAAACTTTGGATACTCATCTTTTCATTTTTTTTTGGTTCAGCAATGGCACAGACTCAAGTACCTGAGGGTGGATTTAACAATTGGACACCATCTTCGCTGAACAGTTATTATGAGCCAAGCGGAGGTTGGTGGACCTCATTAAACGCCTTGTCAGCACTTGGAGCACCAGTAACTGTTAGCCGTAGTACTGATGTGCATTCAGGGACGTATGCTGCCAAAATGGAAACCAAGAAATGGGGCACTTTCCTGATTGCTGGCTTATTGGGTTCAGGCAATTTTGTGATGGCATCGCCCTATATTATGCTGGGTAAACCATTTACCGACAAACCATCAAAGTTCAAAGGTTGGTATAAATATATGCCGGTTAGTGGAGACTCTGCAGGGGGAGTTGCAATGCTCACCAGGTTCAATATGGGAACGGGTAAAACGGACACCATAGCCAAAGCTAATATAATGTTTAAAAATAGCGTTTCGATATATACCGAGTTCAACTTAGATTTTGACTACAAAATTACAGGCTTAAATCCCGATACCATTATAATGGTGTTTACCTCAAGTGCTGATGGTGGAAATTTCAATGGGCAGGTTGGCAGTACGCTTTTAATTGATGATGTTTCGTTGGAATATATTACTGGTTTGCAGGAAGTTTTTATGCCGGAATTTTTGGTGAATGTATACCCTTCACCTGCCAATAAGGATGTTTCTCTGGAATTTAATACCTCAAATCCTGAAAAATTGCGGTGTCATGTATATGCAATTGACGGTCGTTTTATGAAGTCTTTTTCTCCAATAGGAAAAAATCACCAGCTTGATGTCTCAACATGGCAGCAGGGCAGCTATATTTTACAGGCATGGATGGGCAATAGCCTGGTTTCCTCAGCAAAATTTGTTGTACTACATTGAAAAAGCTGCTGCTTATAATATTAGTTTTCTTTTGCTGTTTTGGAGACGCATTTCCTCAAAACATCAGCATTGGGGTTGGGTTTAACTACGGTGGTCCTTTACCAACTGAGTTCAAGGACAGCACTTCCGGAAACCCAATTTTGGGATTGATGGCCGGAATGTCTTATAATATCCCTATTAGTAAACGATTTTCATTTTCAATGGCATTGTATTATTCATTCCGCGGTGTGGAATACAGTCAGAGTCTTACCCGTGATACATTGTTTACGGTAGTACTTAATGGAATAAGCGGTCAAGTGCCTTCCTTTTACACAGCCTATGTAAACGGAGCCATGCGTTTGCATTATATAGACATTCCTTTATTGATATATTACCGGATAAAGAAATTTCAATTGATGTTTGGCCCCTACTTTTCGGTCCTTGTGGCAGGTAAAGATGCAGGCAATGTTCGCGTTGTAATAGGGTCAGGCGGCTTTTTCGATGACTACATCGAAACCTATGACAATTTTAATGCAATACGCAAAGTGGAACAAGGCTTTATGATAGGTTCAAATATGCCCATTTATAAAAGAATCAGTATCGAAACCAAGGTTTCCCGCAGTTTTTTTAGCCTTTACAGCCCGGGAAAATTACCCGACAGGGGGCAGGGAGGAGGTAAAATGTTCAATACATTTGTGCATATGGGGATAGTTTATAAATTTAAATTGTGAAAAAAGTCAACGGGTTTAGCTTAAACCCCTGGCAACAAATGGAGATGGGGTGAAACTCTTTATCCATTAAAAATCCAACAACATCAGATTACAATTTGACTCTAAAATTTAATTTAAAACGGAAATACAAAAAATGAAAAAAATATTTGACTTAGGAAATACATTGGTAATTATAACAACTTTTATTCTTTTTGCAATTGCACTTTTTACGACAGGTTTTACAAAAGATTTATTACTGGAAACCGGGGTTTTATTAATCTCAATTAAAATAATAATTATGAACCGATTACATTTAAATTCAAACAAAGAAATATTAAAAAAATTGGATGAACTAAACGATAAACATAATCAGCCGAATAGTAATCAATAAAAAAATTGTTATTATAATATCATAAAATAAAAAAATGAAACCATTAATATATTTAATTTTCATTTTATTTCTGCTTTTATTCCTGAAGATTTCTGTAAATGCTCAGGCAATTATTGATATTGAAACCGGAGCTGTTTTCAATGGTTATAATGATGTTCGCATTCCTGGCGATAAGGGTACACTCTTTTCTCTTAATGATGATTTAAAAGCTAAAACAAAAATATTTTACCGTTTGAGAGCAAGTTATAAAATAAAATCCCGACATACAATTTCATTATTATATGCACCTCTTGAAACTAAATCAGAAGGAAGTATTACAAATGACATTTTTTTTGAAGGAGTTATATTTCCTGCAAATATTCCCCTTAACGGCACCTATAAATTTAATTCTTACAGGTTAACTTACAGATATGATATTGTAAATAAACCCAAAATTGTTTTTGGATTAGGGTTCACTGCAAAAATCAGAGATGCCAGAATTAGTCTTTCATCGCTTGATATGGCTGCTGAGAAAACTAATGTCGGATTTGTACCGATTATTAATTTTAATCTTTTCTGGAAGATTGATGATAAAATTGGACTTCTTCTGGATGGTGATGCTTTGGCTGCACCTCAGGGCAGAGCCGAAGATGTTTTGATTGCAGCTACATATAAGTTCTCGGACATTTTTCGCTTCAGGGCAGGTTATCGGGTACTGGAAGGAGGTGCAGATAATGATACAGTCTATAATTTTGCTTTATTTCATTATGTAACACTTGGTTTTAGCATAAACTTTTAATGATAATTGTACAAACAAATGAGCAATCTAATTAGTGTAAAAGAATATGTTGCGTTTGCACTCCAAACCAATGATCTGGGAGTGCTGGCAACTGAGGGCGATGGTCAGCCTCATGCGAGTTTGGTTGCAATTACTCCCATGGATAATTTTGAACATTTGATTTTTGCAACCTATCGCAACACTTTAAAATACAAGAATCTGATAAAAAATGGGAAGCTTGCTATTCTTTTTGAAAACAGAAGTGCCTTAAGTTTGAGTCAGCCAGATATTGCTGTATTAACAGCTTTTGGATATGCCAAAGAAATTGATATTGCTATTTATGATAAGGTTCTTCAAGCACACTTATTGAGACATCCTGAATTGGAGTCATTTCTGTTATCTGATGATTGCTGTATTTTTCAGGTTAAAGTAAATGCCTATCAAATGGTAAGAGGGATTGATGATATTAATTGGTGGAATATTACGGAATAGTGAATTGTCAGATAAATTGAGAAATAAAGAAAATTATTGCTCTAAAACAACATTTTACTTTAAGTTTATTATTTTTAATAAAAAAACGAATCTCAAACTTATATTATTTAAACTTGTTAATTCTAGAATATTTTACATTATTTAACTTCTTCACATGCTGTTGAAGTCATATTTTATAAAGAAATTATTTTTATTGACTCACAATTTACTTATATGAAAAATGAAAACAATTATTATAATACTTATTGTTGCAATTACTGTATTTCTTATATTTCAAAGCTTTTTGCTTATGTCTGCAAATAAAACCGAAGAACAAAAATATACTGTCGTTTTTCAAGAAAAAGATTTCGAAATCAGGTTTTATCCTGCAGCAACCATAGCAACAATTAGTTCGAATGCTAAAACTTACAAGGATTTATCGGGGCCAGGCTTCCGGAAATTGGCAGGCTATATTTTTGGAGGTAACGAGGAGGGTAAAAAAATCCCTATGACTTCGCCTGTGCATATGGATGTTAATGATTCGGCATCAACCATGAGTTTTATTATGCCATCATCATTAAATGATGAAGACCTTCCAAAACCAAATGACCCTGATGTTATCATTTCAAAAACAAAAGATGAATATGTTGCCATAATTCGCTTTAGCGGGTTTGCATCTGATAAAGATTTAAATTTTTATTCAGAAAAACTTCAAAATATCTTAAATGAAAAAGGTATTATTTCATACGGACATTATCGATTTTTGGGCTATAATCCACCATTTCAATTTATTGGCAGAAGAAACGAAATTATTGTGTCAGTTGAATGGGAAAAAAATAAATAAATCAAAAATTGATTTTTTACTTAAAAATGGCTTGCTTATTTTATTCATTATATGGAGTTTGCCTTTAATATTTTACCTGAGCAAATATCGTAAGATATTATACTAGATGATAATAGGAAAATAAACATTAAACATGATTTTGTGAAAGAACTTAGAGCAGTTTTTGGAAACATCTATCCTGATAATCAAAATTACCTTAAATTAAGGAATTTTTATCGGACTTAAAGTATGATTAATAAAATAGCTGCATAGATGGATTAATCTCAAATTTGTTTCAAAAACATTAAATTAATTTCAGTATGAATAAATCCCAAATTATCAAACTATTAGCATCACTTATATTGCCTTTAGGTTTAGGATCCATAGCAGGAATTTATACAGCAGAGGCAATCCCTGAATGGTATGCATCCCTTAATAAACCATCGTTCAATCCACCAAACTGGGTGTTTGGCCCGGTATGGACATCGCTTTACCTTCTTATGGGAATTTCTTTATTTATGATCTGGAAACAAAATGCCAGCAAAGAACGCAATCTGGCAGTTTTTATTTTTTTGTTACAGCAATTACTTAACTTTGGCTGGAGTTTTATCTTTTTTTATTTCAATAGGATTGGATTAGCATTGCTTGAAATCATGCTGTTATGGATTAGTATTATTGTTATGATGGTTTCTTTCTATAAAATCAAGCCATTGGCCGCATATCTTAATATTCCTTATTTGTTATGGGTAAGCTTTGCAGCGATTCTTAATTTAGCTTATTTTTTTCTGAACAGAAGTTAGTGTCAACATAGAAAAATTATATATTATCTCATTGGGATATTTGATTTTGAAAAATTAAAATCATATTTCATATGCAATTGAAAATAAATTATTAAAGATTGTAAATCATGTATGTTGCAAAAAAAATGCTAAACAAAGAACTTCAGCGAAAATACTGGAAAATGAAATTATTAGCATTTATGATGAGTAAGTCATGGAGTATAAGGTTGATTAACAATTTTTGTTCCCTAAGAAAAGGGGCTGGTATCAGGGGATTAAAATGCGAAGAGAGAGAGATACCAGGCAGAAACGGAAGTCATAAAATCCGTGTACGGATATTTAAACCCTTAAATATGACTGATAAATTACCGGGTATGCTATACATTCACGGCGGAGGTTATATAACAGGAATTCCAGAAATTTTTTTAGATGTTATCAAAAGATTCATGGAAGCTAAACCATGTGTAATTGTATCTCCTGACTACCGGCTTGCAATGGATGCACCCTACCCCGCAGCTTTTGATGACTGTTATGATACTTTATTATGGCTCAAGGAAAATTCAGAAAAACTGGGAGTAATACCCAACAACTTCATTGTTGGCGGTCACAGTTCCGGTGGTGGACTTACGGCAGCAATTGCACTTAAGGCAAGAGATACTCAAGATGTTCATATTGCTTTCCAGATGCCAATCTACCCTATGATAGACGACCGTCAGTTAACGCTATCTTCATCAAACAATAATGCCCCGGTATGGAATTCAATATCAAATAAGTATGCATGGAGTCAATATTTAAAGGATTATAAAGAAAAGTATCTTGAGATTTCTCCTTACGCAGCAGCAGCAAGAGCTAAAGATTATGCAAAGCTGCCCCCTACAATTACTTTTGTGGGAGACCTCGATCTTTTTCGGGATGAGACCCTTGAATATGTTGAAAATATGAAAAAAGCCGGCATTCCCATTGAATTTAAGCTATTTAAAGGCTGTTTTCACGCTTTCGATGTTATTGTTCCTGAAGCAAAAATAAGCAAGGATGCATGGTTCTTTCTGCTTAATGCTTACAGCGATTATATAGAAAAATATATTAAATTTAATGACTGATTTTTACAAAACTATGTATCAAATAAAAAATAAAATGAAATATTTTAAAATCCTGTTCATCCTGTTCATTTTCATAACGGTAAAACCCTTCACTTCGAAAGGACAGCATACACTAACCATAGAAATAAGTGATCTGAGAAATAATAATGGGCAGCTCATGCTGGCTTTCTATGATGATAAAGAAGTTAAAATAAAGGGAATCTCCCAAGCCATAAACGGGAAAAAATGTATTATTGTAATCGAAAATCTAAAGCCCGGTAAATATGCTTTTAAATACTTTCATGATGAGAACAAAAATGAAAAATTAGATGTAAATTGGATCGGGATTCCCAAAGAAGGATATGGTTTTTCTAATAATGCAAAAGGAAGTTTTGGTCCGCCTTCTTTTGAAAAAACAATTTTAACAGTGAAGGAGAATACTACGTTAAAGTGCACTCCTTCCTATTTTTAAATTATAACTGTAACAATATATGGAGGATATAAATTTTATAACACAAAATAATTTGAATGCCAAAATTATTACAATCGACACTGTAAAAGAATTATGGTCAAAAACATACAATACAGAAGGAAAGCCCGATTGGTCGCATATTTTACCTTATTACGCTGCTGATATTTATTTCAGGGATTCCATACAGGAAATTCATGGAATCGAAGAATTTACAGCCATGACTGAACGACTTACAAAACGTTCAAAAGATTTAAAAATGAATATAGTCAGGGCACTTATGGAGGAGAATATTGTATTTCTCGAATGGGAAATGACCCTTAGTTTCAAAAAATATCCAAGTTCAAAATTGTTTGGTGCAAGTCGCCTGACTTTAAATAATGAAGGAAAAATTATTGAGCAAAGAGATTATTATGATTTATGGGGCGATATTTTTGACAATATTCCAAGGTTTGCTAAAGTCTATAGAAAGTTTATGAAAAAAAAATTCGGTTGAGAAGTGCTTATGAAAAAAAATAAAAAATTCTTTAAATATTTTAAAGAATATCAATGGGCTAACATATTTACAATGATTAAAAACAATCGTTCAGGGCCAAAAATTTGTAACGAAGATTTTAAGAATAAGCTCATTGTAATTACCGGCGCTACTTCCGGAATTGGATACTATACGGCCAGAAAATATGCTGCTCATGGAGCAAACATAGTTTGCATAAACCGCAATATACAGAAATCAGAAGATTTGTGCCGTGAAATTGTAAGCGATTTTGGTGTAAAATGCGATTACTTAATTGCTGATTTGAGCAATCTAAAAGATATTTATCAGGTTGCTGAACAATTACAAAATTATAAAACCCCGATTGATGTTTTAATACATAATGCAGGGGTATATCTTACAAAAAAAGAATTAACACCTGATGGGCTTGAAAAAGTTTTTGTAGTTCACTACCTTTCCTCTTTTATTATCAATTATCTTTTAATGGATAAACTAAAATCTCAGCAAAAAGCCAGAATTATTATGGTTGGTTCTGAGGGTCATCGCTTTGCCGCATGGGGAATTCATCTTGATGATCTGAATTGGGAAAAACACAGGTATTCAGGATTAAAAAGCTACGGAACTGCTAAAACTGCCCAACTTTTATCGATGATTGTTTTTAATGAAAACTTCAAAAACTCAGGTGTTACAATTAATACGATGCATCCCGGAGCAGTTAAAACTGAAACCGGGCAGGAAAATGGACGGGTTTACCGTTGGTTTAAAAAGAATTTTATTGATAAAACATTAAAATCTCCTGAAATTTCAGCCGAAGCATTGTATTATCTCGGCGTTTCAGAAGAGGTAGAAAATCTTAGTGGAAAATTCTTTAATCTGACCACCGAAGAAGAAGCTGCACCACCGGCTCTCGACAGAGAAGTCGCATTCGATCTTTGGAATAAAAGTTTGGAATTAGCAGGATTGCATGAGTAAAAACTTACTATTCAACAGCTATTAGTTAATAATAATTTATGGAAGAAAAAAAAATTACTGAAAATACATACAATACTGTGATTGTTGGAGGCGGTATTGCCGGATTGACTTCAGCAGTTTATCTGGCACGTTCAGGACAAAAAGTATTGCTTATTGAAAAAAACAAGGAATTAGGAGGTTTGGTTAATTCATTTACCCGGGATGGTTTTCAGTTTGAAGCAGGAGTTAGAGCACTGGAGGATGCAGGCATTATTTTTCCTATGCTTAAAGATTTAGGCATTGAACTTGAATTTGTGAAAAGTCATGTATCACTCGGAATAGAAAATGATATAATTAATATTGAAACCATAAATGATATTGAAAAATACATGCAACTTCTGGTAAAATTATTTCCTGAAAGTGAAATTGAGATCAATGTTTTTATAAAAATCATCAGAAAAATTATGAAGCATATGGAAGTTCTTTACGGTATTGAGAATCCTGCTTTTAAAGATTTAAAACGTGATAAAAAGTATCTTTTCAGAGAACTCTTACCCTGGCTGCCAAAATTTATTTTTACTGTTGGCAAGATAAACAGAATGAATATGCCCATTGAGGATTATTTACATACAATTATAAAAAATCCTTCATTGCGCGATATGATTGCACAGCATTTCTTCAAAAAAACACCTGCTTTTTTTGCGTTGAGTTATTTTTCATTGTATCTTGATTATTTTTATCCAAAAGGAGGAGTTGGAAAATTATCTGAGGCGCTGAAAAACAAAATCATAGAATATGGAGGCACTATAAAAACAGAAACAATAATTATTGAAGTTTTGGCAGAGAATTGTCTTGTCAGAGACCAAAACAACAGCATTTACAATTATGATAATCTTATCTGGGCTGCTGATTTGAAAACATTATATAAAATAATAGAAACACATGATTTGCCACCTGTAAACCAGGCAAAATATGAAGAAACCAAAATAAAAATGCTTCAAAACAGAGGTGGAGATTCAGTTTTTTCTTTATATCTTGAAGTAGATGAGCCACTTGAAAGTTTTAGAAAAATTGCCCATGGACATTTCTTTTATACTCCATCAAAATCCGGTTTAGGAGAAACACACCGGAAGGAACTTAATGAACTGCTGAGTAATTTCGAAAATATCAAAAAAGAACAAATTATGAACTGGCTGGATAAATTTACCAGATTGAACACTTACGAAATTTCAATTCCGGGGCTTAAAGATCCCTCACTGGTTCCTTCAGATAAAACCGGCATTATTATCAGTTTACTTGCAGAATACGATTTGTTTAAAGCAATTCAAAAAGCAGGTTGGCTCGATGAGTTTACTTCTGAAATGGAAAATCATATGATTAATGTAATTTCAGATTCCATCTACCCGATGCTAAAAACTAAAATTATGAAACGTTTTTCTTTTACACCTTTAAGTATTCAAAATAGAGTAGGCAGCTCGGAAGGAGCTATTGTAGGCTGGTCATTTGAAAAAGCCATGCCTGTTGAAAATAAAATTCAATTTTCTGATCGTTCAGTGATGACACCCATTCCTTCAATTTATCAGGCAGGACAATGGGCATACAGTCCTGCAGGTGTACCCATGTCAATTCTTACAGGTAAATTAGCAGCAGATAAGATTATGAAAAAAAGAAAATTTAACTCCTAAGCATTTTTACAAAATGACAGACGCACAACTGCCTATAATATTGGTTTTCCTATTCGAATTTGTCATTTAATACAAAATATTTCATTTTAAACCTGGTTTATCTTTTAGAATTCAATTTTGTAGCTGAGGTTTGGAATAAACAAAGCTTCACGTCTTTCAACTATGGTATTAAGTGTATGATTGTACTGAAACCCGGTAAACTCTTCATACATGGTAGCATTGATTATTTTAAAAGCAATTTCATGGGCTGATTTTTTCTTATTTATTTTATAACTGGCTGTAAAATGGGTTGTCAATGCAGGGGAAAACTGACTGGAAAATGCCTTGCTTTCATCAAATATTGCTTCTTTTGCATTGATGGACGCCATTTGGTTTACAGGAGTATAATGGTCGCCTCCCTGATAACTCAATCGGGCATTTAAACCCAATGTATTTTGCTTGCTTTTCCCGCATTGCCATTCCTTACCGATTAAAAAGTTAAAACTATAGTTTCTGTTGTAGCGTGTATCTCTCCAAATATTATCACCTCCTTTGTATTTTGAATTAAAGAGTGATGCCGTCAGCATGTAATAATATCCCTTTGACAAATACTTTTCAAAGCTAACATCCAAACCATAGTTTCTTCCTTCGCCTGAGTTTTCAAGCTTCCCATTGAAGAACCAGTCATTCTGCAAATTAATTAGCGAAAATGAACTGTCTTTAATCACTGCTACATTGAATAATTGCTGATAATATACTTCGATTTTCAAATGTGTAAATTCTGATACACTCATATCATAAGCCAATACCAAATGATGGGATTTTGTAAAATCAAGATTCTTATTCACAGCTTCATTGCCATACAGCGTATTTTTTGTAAAATAATAATTGATGCGTTCCAGCCGGCTGTGCAGACCATAGGCTAAACTAACTGACTGCCCGGGTGTAAACTGATATTTAATACCTAGTCTCGGTTCGATCGTATAATGATTGTTTAAGGTAAATATTTGTGCATTGATACCGGCATTCATCCTGATTTTTTCAGTTATATCAAGGGTAGAATTGGTATAAGCTGACAATAATGTACTGTTTCCCTTTTCATCTTCAATAGTTTGTAAAGGAATGCCGGATTGAACTGCATTTTTAAGTAATACATTATAAAAAAGTGCAGTAACCGAAAAGCCTGTTTTATTGGTATGCCTTGCACTGAATTTTGTATTGATATACGTTGAAAAAACAAGATTCCAGTTTGTATTCATCACTTTGTTTTTGGGCTGAAACTTTAGGCTGCTGTCTAATCTGTCAGTAGTAAAATCGAGTCCACTGATAGTTGCAGCGAGGCTTGTTTTTATATATTGATTATTATTTAAAAATATTTTATGACTTATACCGCTGGCTCCCATGTATTGTTTTACATCCTGTTTCTCTTTATCAGCATCGTATTCCCATTTGCTTTTATCTGTTTTTGCGATTGCCCCGGATGCATCTGTTAAACCAATTCCCCATACAGCAAAGATACCTGCCTTTTTTGTAGGAAAATTCAACTTGAAGGACAGGTCCTGATACCTCACTCCACCGGCATTCTCAGGCATTATAGGTTCTAATAACGCCAAAGTAGAGTAGCGGTAATTAAAAAGATAGGATGAATTCTTACCTTGTTTGAAAGGACCTTCTGAAGACAGGTCAATACCGGATAATCCGAGTTGAAAGCAGTGTTCATGTTTACTGTTATTGCCATTGCGCATAAAAATATCGAATACACCCGATAAGGCATTGCTGTATTCGGCAGGAAAAGCAGCCAGGAAAAAATCAGAATTAGCCAACAACTGACTGCTGAGGGCCGTAAGTCCTCCACCTCCAAAAGCAGCCATATCGGCAAAGTGATTTGGATTGGGGATTTCCACTCCTTCGATTTTCCATTGCAATGCCTGGGGACTGTTTCCCCTTACTACTATGGCATTGTTGCCGACATTGCTGGATACACCGGCAAAAGCCGAAACCAGTCTGGCAGGATCGTCAAAACCTCCGGCATAGCGTTTGGCTTCTTCAACACTCAACATTTTTGCACTTACAGTTGCAGTTGCATTCAGCGCTTGTTCCTTGTTAATATTGGGTTTTACAACAATCCCAGATAAAGTAGTGGCATTTTCTTTCATTGCAATATTCAGCAAAACTTCTTTTGCCGATGAAACTTGCACTTCTCTTTCGATAAAAGTTTCATAACCTATCATACTAAACTTTAAATTGTACCTGCCAACGCTGACATTGTTCAATTGAAAATTCCCATTGAAGTCAGTAGTAGTACCTATCAGTGGATTTGAGTTGATTATTACCACGTTTGCAAAAGCCAGGGGAGCATTGGAGGCATTATCGATAACTATTCCGCGTATTGTTTGCGTTGGTTGCTGTGAATACGACTTTACTGAAGCCGATAATACAAGCATAGAAATTAAAATGTAGCGTAACATAATTTTGAATAAAATTGATGATTGATTTTTTTTACAAAAGTATATTCAATCCAACAACCCTGCAATACTGATTTATCATTATATATTCAACTAAAAATACCTTTGACGATATAGTTGGTTCCCGATTTCGGAGCTATTTCCTGTCAAGTTAAACAAGAGTTTGTTAAATGAGATCGCTGTAATTTATTTTGAGATGTTACACAGAGAAACACAGAGTAGCACAGAGTATGCACAGAGAAGTAAAATAAAGATGATTGTTTATTGTATTTATTTGTTTTTATTCTTTCACAAATTTACCGCTTATTACTTTCCCTTTATCATTGATGAGTTGATAGTAGTAGATGCCTTGTGTGAGGTTTTGGATGTTGAGGGTAGTACTGGAGCTATTGAGTTGCTTTTGCAATACAGTTTGCCCGATGGCATTGAAAATTCTTAATTTAAAATCTTTAAACATGCCGGTATTAAAAGTGATAGAATTGGTAGCAGGGTTAGGATAAACTTTTATTTCGCATTTTTCTTTTTCCACTTCATTCACCCCGGCTGACAAACCTTTTATGCGAATGATAGGATTTACATCTTGACCATTGAAATGTGTGAAAAATCCCATAATGTAATATGTATCATTATTGGCTTTAACGATACTATAAACATCTGGAATCATGCCTCCTAAGTTAATAAATACACCGTCAAAACCGAGACCATTAAAATAAGTTGTATCTATAAAACCATTTGCATCTGTTTTTACAATATTATTTCGTAAATAACCCTGGTATCTTCTGAATGAACCACCTATTAAATATCCACCATCCGATGCAGGACAAATTGTATATATAATGTGATTGCCAGCAGCAGGATTATAAGCAACAGAATTAAAATTATTAAAACTTGAATCCAGGCTACCATCTGTATTTAATCTTATTATAACAGAATTATTCAAAGTTGTACCACCGACAATAATTTTACCATCATTCTGAACATATAAAGGAAATGACCAATAATCAGGTAGTGCTGCTCTAAAAGTAGTATCTATATTCCCAGCTGTATCTGTCCTACACATCCTGTATGCAGTAACAGCATCATAATTTGTAAAATTACCATACAATAATAATTTATCGGATGAATATTTAACAATACCCGAAATTCTATTGTTGGGATAATGCTTGAAATTAGTATCAATTTTCCCATCGGGAAAAAATTTCATAAAATATCTTTTATTATTGCTTATTATATTGCATGAGGTATCACCTCCAACAAGCATAGAACCATCAGGGGAAAAATAAGGTTTATAAAAAGACCCGCAAATATTACCTCTAAAAATATTATTTTGCCAGCTTGTATCTGTATTAATTCCATTATAATTTAGTTTTCTAAACACATTCGTTGATAAAGAAATATAATCATTGTTGATTCTTTTTAAATAAGGAACTACACTTGGACCGCCTTGATACTGCCAGGTAAAATCTCTACTACCATCCGGGTAAATTCTGATAATATCCGAATTAGTTGCATTATCAAAAAAGAAACCATACAACATTATTTTTCCATCAGGTTCAAAATTCAAGCCAAAAACATCTGCCCCGCTGCCAGGAGCATAAAAATTATAATTCACGTTAAATGCTGTATCTAACGTGAATGGCTGAGCATAAATTTCAGCATTTAAAATTAGAATGATAAAATATACTAAAAATCGTTTCATGCTACAAATATATAAAAAGCAACAGCATAATTAGTATTTATGTTGTTGTTTTTATGAATTTATTTACTGATTATAACTTTACCCCTCATCTCTTTCCCCTTATCATTGATGAGTTGATAGTAGTAGATGCCTTGTTTGAAGTATTGGATATTGAGGGTAGTGATAGAGTTAATCAGTTGCTTTTGCAATACAATTTGTCCAATGGAATTGAAGATTGTTAACTGAAAACCGCTATACATGCCGGTATTAAAAGTGATGGAATTGTTAGCAGGGTTAGGGAAAATATTTACACTTTCTTTAGCAATTTCATTTACCCCTACATTTGGATTAAACTTAGAAACCCCCGATGTTGTACCAAACCATATATTACCCTGCTTATCTTCATAAATTGACCAAACCTCATTGTTTGCCATACCATCAGAAGTAGTATAGGTAGTCCAGTTGATACCATCGAACTTGGTAACACCTTTGCCTATTCCCGGTCCATAGCTTTCTGTGCCAAACCATTTGTTATTCTGTAAGTCTACACCTATAGCTGTTACCCAATACTCAGGTAATCCAGAATTAGAAGGCGTAAACGTAGAAAACACAGTACCATTGTATAAAGTTGTACCGCTATGTAATGTACCTATCCAAACATTATCCATTGTATCCAGACTTATGTTTTGTGCAGTTATTAATCCATTATTCATATAATTAACCCAGCTCGTATCATTGTATTTTAATAAACCAACATCTGTTGCAAACCATTTAATATTATGTTTGTCCACAACAATACCGCGTACACCAATTTCCGGATATGGTAAACTATCAGCCATGGTATAAATCTTCCACACCGTATCATTAAATCTGGTAATACCATTATGTCCTCCACCAAACCATTTATTGCCATTTTTATCAATGGCTATGGCTGATACATTGCTGTCTGCCAGACCATCGTTACAGTTATAGGTAGTCCAGTTTATCCCATCAAATTTAGATACCCCCCCTCCCCAGGTTCCAAACCAATAACTTCCCGATGAATCAATTGCAATGGCTCCTATCAGATTATTTGTTATACTATTTGAGGTATTGAAAGTAGTCCAGTGGGTTCCATCAAATCTAGACACCCAACCCCCCCAGGTTCCAAACCACAAAACACCTGCTGTATCCTGAATAATTACATTAACATTATTGTAAGCCAAACCATTGGCTGTGGTATAAGTTGTCCATTGCTGAGCTATAATATAGTTAGGATAAACTATGCTAATTATTATTCCAATAAATAAATTTTTCATAAAATAAATAATAAAAAGTGAGCAAATCTGGCATAAACCAAATTTGCTCACAAAGTTAATGTTTATTCTACCGAAATCTTCGTTTGGTTCATAATTTCACAAATTTACAGCTTATCACTTATTAAATATCTCAGCAAACCATTACAATGAAAATACCTTGTGACTTTGACTTACAAAATACTTATAATAATCCTAATTTTGAAGCAAAAACGACTGCTTCCATTGAATTATTGGCACCGAGTTTTTCCAGTACTCTCTGACGATGGGTATTTACTGTATGCAGGCTGATAGATAGCTGGTCTGAAATTTCTTTGCTGAGGTATCCGTCTTTTACCATTTGCAGTATCTGTATTTCCCTTTTGGTTAAGGCAATGCCAATATCATTTTTGTCTTTTGGCTCTTCTTTTTGAAATGGAATAATTTCACCGGTTTTGAAATTTAAAATCTGGGCTTTCATCCCTATATTTACATCCTGATTGGGTGAAATATCAATAATACTCAGTGATAACCAGATATTACCATTTGCATCCAGTTCTAACAACTGATGCTGTTCAATTACTCTGATATAAACATTTTCAGCATTTAATATACGGAATTCATTGATGAGCTTATAATCCAATTTCTCCTCTTTCGGGAAATGGAAAAATAGTTTTAATAAAGAAATACCATTTTTTGTCAATTCCAGAAAATCATCCGGATGAATTTTTGCATCTATAAAATCATGCCCCAGTTCTTCTATCTGTTTTAAATCGTAACCCAGTAAGTTGCAGAAATTTGGCGAATAAAAAATATGTTCTTTTTTATAAAGATCAAAAACACTGATTCCGCTGTTGCCTAAATTAGCCAACTGATGCAATAAAGGTTTATGCTTATCCAGCAGAGAATAATCCAGGGCTTCTGCATCAAATTCCTGTTGAAAAAGTAATTGCAAATAAGTTGTATAGATTTGAAGACTGTCATTTTCTGTCATACGATCTGGTTTTTTTGATTCCATCAACAGCAAAACAGCTGTGATTCAATACGTTTATTATGTAAAATCTGATTACGAAATTATAAAAAATCTGTAAGATTCTGATTGAATTATTTTTTATTTGGATTGCAGTTCGTTTTTTGTTGTTCAATAAATCCGGAACATCCGTATATCTTTTTATAAACTAAAATATTTTTTGCCTCAAAAAGATGAGGTCTCCAACCTAAAATATTTACTGTTCCCATTGTTCCCTCTTGTAATAAAAAGCATTTTTCAATGATGCCTTTCCTGGTATTAAATTTTACACCTATAGAAGAATGTCCGGGGTAAATGGCAATTTTTTCCTGACATTTATCAGGATATGCATCTGCTACACAGGGATGATTTTTAAACCACATTGTTAATGTATCTATGTTATAAGAATGGGTTGTTTGCATTCCGCTACCGGGTCCGTTGTAAAACTGAGTGCCATTCTCCCTTTTTCTGACTTCTTTTTTAAACAATCTTTCAACTTTGTTGAAATTTCCTTTTTCTACTGCTTTGCAAAAATTGCAGTTGTTTTGGGAATAGGATATATTTACAAAAAGCAGTAAAGAAAGTAAAATTATCAGGAGTTTCATCTGTTAATATTTAATTTTTTATTCATATTCTATTATTTAAATATCGTTGGAAAACACCGAGAAACTTATATTTCTTATGCTTTAATGGAACGCTGATGACACGGATACGTTCCGTAAACGCGGATTAACACAGATTTTAAATCAGTTTAATCTGTGTTTTCCTTTAGGAATCAGTGTCATCAGCGTTCTGTTTTTTTCAATGGCATGTGTATTCTCAATAATCATTCCCTTGTGTGTCAATATTTATTATTCATTTGTATTAAACCTTCCAGGTTTTAAAAACCTGGAAGGTTTTCTATTATTCCCTTGTGAGTCAGTATTTATTATTCATGGACATTTCATGGTTTAAGGTTTAAATGCTTTTTCCATTTTAATAGATCTGCTTCATATTGCAAATCGTTTTTATACCATTCCCTGAAAGATTTCTCCCCTATAATATGTTCATGGCAGAGCATATCCAGACTCCATAAGATATTTGTAATATAAATGCCGTGTATGGTAGCATTTTCGCTTCCACTGATAAACAAAGGATTGCTTTCCAGAAGATAAATTAAAAACTGAATGCAGACCTGATCCGTTTTTTTAAGTTCTTCAAGTTTTTGTTTTGTGAAATGACAAAGTACTCTAATTTTAATCAGGGACTGCAATGATTTTAATGCAGCCAGCCGGGTATCCGGATTCCAGTGTGCAGTTGCAGCAAGTATACAAAAGCTGTTTTGATGTTTTTCAAAATAAGACAAACTTTTACTGTAATCCCAATGAGTTTTCATACTGGAAAAACGCAAGCGTTCAAAATAATACTTTACGGAATCTTCTTTAAGCTCAGGCTTAATCCTTTCTAAAACAGCTGCAGTTAAATGAGGTGGTTTGGGATATTCTTTCCATCTGTTGGATGTATCTTCAACAATGCTTTTCACATAGTTGTCAAAAGCCAATGATTCGGATGTTTTTTTTTCAGGCTGAGCCTGTAAATTTTGAAATAATTGACAACTTATGAAAAGAAATAATAAAAGCTTAGGTTTCAGAAAATTCATAAGAAGGTCGCTTTATAAAGAATCTTTTTATTGTTTCTCGTATTGTTGAACTTCATCGTGTACAAATTCGATGCTGATACCAGCCAGGCGGAACATCTCCTCAGACTCTTGTCCTGTATGATATTTGCGTTCACAAACCACTCTGATAATTCCGCAATTGATGATCAGCATGGCGCAGGTCCGGCAGGGTGTCATGCGGCAATACAAAGTAGCACCTTCCAGCGCAATGCCGAGTTTGGCAGCCTGGCAGATGGCATTTTGCTCGGCATGAACAGTTCTTACACAATGATTGGTCGTTTTGCCATCTTCGTGTGTTACCTGCTTGAACAAATGACCTTCGTCGTCGCAATGAGGTAAACCCATAGGAGATCCAACATAACCGGTAACCAGTATTTGTTTGTTGCGGGCAATTACACATCCGCTTCTGCCTCTGTCGCAGGTAGCCCGTTTGGCAATGGTATTGGCTATTTCTATAAAATATTCATCCCAGCTGGGGCGAATGTATTTTTCTTCACTCATAATTATTTGTCAATTTGATGGAGGACTTCTTCCACTTTTAGCTGTAAATTTTCAATTGTGCCTGAATTTTCAAAAACAAAATCAGCCATTTCGATGCATTTCCTGAGATTTTGTTTGGCAGGATCACTGGTATTCATTTCTCTCTGCTCATTTTGGACAAAGGTAACATAATCAATATTATCTGTTTCCGAATTTCGGAGAAGGATGCGTTCGTATCTTAATTGTGAGGGTGCGTCGATGGCAAACAAAAAGAAATTGCCTTTTTCTCTGAGTGAATCTACTTCACCCGGTGTTCTGATACTTTCAATCACACAGTTGTTGCCGGATTCAGCTGCTTTAAAGTACAATTGGTCTGTAACATAAGAAGGTGAATGCCTGGCACGGAGTTCGTTGGCAACGATAACCATGCTGTCGCGGTTTACAGGCATCTTTCTTTTTTCAATTTCTTCCGTCAAAAAGCTTCTTACCGAATAATGGGTAAAATTCTTATGATTGACCAGGTATTCTACGATGGTACCTTTGCCGGCACCCAATGTTCCTGTGATTCCTATTATCAGCATATGATTATAAATCTTTGTTTTATCAGCCGAACTTATTAAATGTCCTTTGTTTACAAAATTATTATTTTTAATTTAATTTTCGCTTTATTATTTTTATATTTGTAAAAATGATAAGATAGGCTACAAAGACAAGAAAGTACTAAGGAAATCAAGAATAATAAAAATCTGTTTTTCTTTTTACTTATAAGTATTTTAGGCACTTTAAGTACTCAAGGCACTACTGTATAGTACAGCAATTTCCTTTTTAGAGGTGTTATTTTAAAAACAATGAATAGTAAAACATAATATGAACGAATTATATCCGATGAAATTCAGGCCTGTCTTTAAAGAAAAGATATGGGGCGGTATGAAAATAAAAACAGTATTAGGACTGGATTATGCACCTTTGCCTAATTGTGGTGAAGTATGGGCACTGTCAGGGGTTGAAGATAATAATTCAGAAGTAGCCAATGGTTTTTTGGAAGGAAATGAACTCAATGAACTCGTAGAAGTATACATGGGCGATTTGGTAGGTGATGCCGTTTATGAAAAATTTGGTATTGAATTCCCTATTCTGATTAAGTTCATAGATGCCAATGACTATTTGTCTATACAAGTACATCCTGACGACGAGCTGGCAGCAAAACGCAAGATAGGCTATGGTAAAAGCGAAATGTGGTATATTTTACAAGCCGATGAAAAAGCAGAATTGATTACAGGTTTTAACCAGAAAGTCAATAAAGAAAGCTATATAAAACACCTTCAACATAAAACATTGAGACAAATCCTTAATGTTGAAAAGGTAAAGAAAGATGAGGTGTATTATATTCCTGCAGGACGTGTTCATGCATTGGGACCAGGCTTATTACTGGCAGAAATTCAACAGACTTCCGATACTACCTATCGTATATATGACTGGGACAGACTGGATGATAAAGGCAATCCGCGTCAGCTGCATGTGGAAGAAGCCCTGGATGCCATCGATTTTGAGGTATATGACAATTATAAAACAAATTATCCGCATACCCTGAATAAAACGGTGAATGTAGTTGAAACTCCTTTTTTTACGACCAATGTATTACAGCTGGATAAAAAACTGGAAAAAAATTATGAAGAACTGGATTCATTTGTAATTTTTGTATGTATTCAGGGAAAAGGAGAACTCCATTATGGAAGCGAAAAACTTGATTTCAAAAAGGGCGAAGTTGTGCTTTTACCGGCTAATATAAGTAAGATTCAATTATTGCCTTTGGAAGAGATTAAGCTGCTGGAGGTGTATATAATTTAATGATGAATGATGAGTTATGAATGATGAATAACGTTGGAAGAAAAAATTTGGATTATGAGTAGTATCAACACCTTAATAACCAATAACTAATAACCAATAACCAATAACTAACTTAACAGCCATGGCTAAGAAAGCAATAAAACAGAAAAAGATTTTTGTACTTGATACTTCTGTGATTTTATACAATCATAATGCAATTAATAGTTTTGAGGACAATGATGTTGTGATACCGATAACTGTGCTTGAAGAACTTGATAATTTTAAAAAAGGCAACGATATCATCAATTTCGAAGCAAGGGAGTTCATCAGGATTATGGATAAACTATCCGAAGAAAATACCCTGCAGAACTGGATACAGCTGGATTATCCTGGTGCCGGCAAGTTTAAGGTGGCCATGGATGAATTCAGCGAAGTGGATGCCCAAAAGATTTTTGGTGAAAACAAACCCGATCACCGTATTTTAAATACAGCCCTGGTAATCACCCGCGATTACCCAAACCATAAAGTTATTCTGGTTACCAAGGATATCAATCTCAGATTGAAAGCCAAAGCGTTGAATATGCCGGCAGAAGATTATCAAACCGGAAAGATAAAAAACGTAGAAGGTTTATATTCAGGCAAGACCGTCATTGATGGATTAACAAAATCTATCATAGATAAGATTTATGAAACCGGGGAATGCGACCCTGAAGAAGTAGGGATTACCATTACAATACCCAATCATTATTACATTCTAAAGAATTCAAAGAATTCAGTGCTTGCTTTTTACAATCCAATTTCAGGAAAAATTGAAAGACTGGAAAAAAAACCAGCTTACCGTATCATGCCCCGCAACGCAGAACAGGTTTTTGCCCTGCATGCCATTATGAATCCTGACATAAAATTAGTTACCATGCAGGGTGTTGCAGGAACCGGCAAAACCTTGCTGGCACTGGCCGGAGCATTGGAACAAAAGCGCATGTTTAAGCAGATTTATCTTGCCCGTCCAATTGTTCCGCTGGGTAATAAAGACATTGGATTTTTGCCCGGCGATATCAAATCCAAACTGAATCCATATATGGAACCCTTGTTTGATAATCTGAAATACATCAAAAATCAATACAGCGAAAGAGACAAGGAATTTAAAACCATTACGGAAGATATTGAAAAAGAAAAACTGGTGATTCAACCACTGGCTTATATCAGGGGCAGAAGTTTATCGGATATCTGCTTTATAGTGGACGAAGCCCAGAACCTGACACCCCACGAAGTAAAAACCATTATTTCACGTGCCGGTGAAAACACCAAAATCATTATGACCGGCGATATTTACCAGATAGATACCCCTTACCTGGATTCACAGAGCAATGGATTGTCCTATCTGATTGATAAAATCAAGCATCATCCTATATATGCCCACATCCGCCTCGAAAAAGGCGAACGTTCTGAATTGGCTAATCTGGCGAATGATTTGTTGTAAAATATTCATTTCTTTGAATAAAATGAAAAATAAATTTAATAACCTGAGTTCGGGTTAAGCAACTAATAGCAATTGTTTTTCGAATTGCTCAATAAGCTTAGGATTAGTTTCTTGTATATCCATTTTAATGGATGGCTTTTTAGGGAAGAATGAATATGCAGCTATTGCACCCATGAT
>CAIUKU010000191.1 GCA_903899825.1 uncultured Bacteroidales bacterium
GGTTTGAATAATTTATTGATAAAATGGGCTTTAGCCCTAAATATTAAAAATTATTTTAAAATAGAAATCCATTATTTGCAAAAGTTTTATAATCTATATGTTATGTTAAATATTGATTACAATACTATTTTAAACTACAACCAAAAACTACTACTTTCTTCACAAACTGATGTTGAGAATTCTGCAGTTTTAAAATATAAACACCATTCAACAAGCTACAAGGATATTTTTCATTTCCGTCTTTTACAGCATAAGTTTCTATCAATTTGCCTGCTGCATCATAAACAGACAATGTTGCCTGTTCCTTCCATGGATTGAAAACATTGATAATTTGCTTGTTGTACCAGATATCAGCTGATTTTTCATTAACTTCATTTATTGCAGTTGCAGTAAAATGTAATAAAAAACGATTAGGATTATCAGTTGAAAGTGCAGTAAAACTATACTGATTATTGTTAGACAGATTCTGTTGTGTTGAAGTTTTTAAGTCTTCCAGTACAATATTTCCAAAAGATTGAATACCAAGAACTGTTATTGTGTAATTTCCATCTACACACGCTTTAAAACCAACAGGAACAACAGAATTATTACTAACAGAGGTTAGATTGTTAATACTCCAGTTTTTGTTCATCTTGGTAGAATATAAGCCGGGAGCCGCTTGATAGAGACTGAACATTTTTTCGGCACCTCCTTCATTGTTTAAATTACCAAAACTGACCATCATTTCATCACTGTAATTATTTTGATCAGATGTGACTTTTAATTGAAGCGTATTATTATCAATAACCGTTGATTTTAACCAGGTTTGGCCAGCATGTTCACAGGCATTGCTATTAACACTAAAACCAGCAGATGATGCTGCTTTTACCCAAAATCCCTGTGATGCTGCTATATAATTAGAAACACCATTGGTGCCTATAATTCCGTTTGAAATAAAAGTACCATAATTGCCGGTTATTGGATTCCATATCCAGTAGGCATATTCATTAAAACCTGCATCTTCCAGCATGTTTCTGTTATAAGCTGAGGCTGAATTCCAGTTTATTGCTGATGGAAATGGGTTGGCAATCAGATTCCATCCGGCATACATACCGGGAGTTACACTTAAAGAAGTTGTAATAGTAGCATTGTTTAAATTTCCTGTAAAATTTTTAGTTGATGTAGAAGAATAAGTAACAGCATATCCCCTACCCGGTTTCATAAAATTGCCCCCATTTAATAATGTAAAACCATTATCTTCATAAGGAAGCCAGCTCCCGTTTGTTTCATTCCATGCATAAAAATTTTCAACTTCTGAACTAAAATTTGAGTCAATAATTTGATGATCCACAGGAGAAGCTAAGATATGAAATTCATTTGAAGAAGTTACCGGAATATAACGTTGTATTTCAGTTGCAGCAGTAATCAAATTGCCTTTGTTAACCAGAGATGCAGTTCCTGTAGCATCTGATTGCATAAATAAAGTTCCGTTCACCTTTAATTCTTTAGCAGTATTTATCGTTAATTTACCAAGTGGTGCTATGATAAGATTATTACATTGAAAATTATTAGAATTTACAACTGCTAACTTATTTGAAGCTATACTTGCATTAGTTGAAGCACTGGGAATACCATGGTCCCAGTTGGCAGCATTTTCCCATGCATTGGAAACTAAAGCTGTAAACGTTGAATTTAAGGCAGAAGTATTTGCAGTTCCTGATAAACCTGGAATTTTGTAACAATTGCCGATTGAATTGAATTCATAAATTGAAAATTGATAGTTCGTCTCAGGGCTTAAATTTGTAATATTTACAGAATCAGCTGTTCCTTTGTAAACAACGTAATTATCCATCCCAATTTGTGTACCATTGCCAAAAGCAGTATCTGCATTATATACAATGCCATTTACAGGAGTTGTATTTAAAGCATTTGCAGGACTTGCAACCACAATTACAGCATCTCCGTTTCCTCGAATCCATCCTAACGTCAATGAATTATTAGTAACTGAAGTTAAAGCAAACTGACTTGCTTGTGTTGAAGGTGGTATACAAGGTGGTGATATTACATTAACTGTATAGTCTTCCACTTCACCGTTATCAGCATCACCACAGGGTGTTGCATTTGATCCGAAACTTGTATCATGCAACCTGATTCTCATCCTTGTTGAACCGGGAATTGCTCCGGGAGGAGGTGAAAAATCAGCAGTAGTATGCGGGTTAATAAAAGAAGTATCATTTGATGAATATACATTTTCAGCAGCATCCTCAAAATCACCATCTTTATTCCAGTCGATCCAGATTAAAACCTGATCGCCTGGATTAGCATTCTCAACCTGAATAGTAGCATGAGTATTCATCCCAAATTCTAAGTTTGTAAGCTGAGAAGTAAAATCCTGGTATCCACCGCTTCCTCTTGCAGAAGTTTGATTGATAGAACCTATTGTTACATTTGAGATATATTCGAAATCAGTACCCGGAGAACCGGCAGCACAATAGGCTGCTGTACCTGTAGTAATTGCATTTCCATATAATCCTGGTTTTAAATAACAATTCGTAATTGAATTGTATTCATAAACCGCATAGTAATAGGTAGTTCCTGAAGTTAATGCCGTTATATTTACAGATGTTCCTCCACCTTTATAAACCACATAATTTCCGCTTCCTATTTGTGTTCCAACGCCAAAAGCAGAATTAGCTAAATAAATAGTTCCATTTACCGGATCTGCGTTTACTGCACTTCCTTTTCTGGCAATAACTATTACTCCGCTACCATTTCCGCGCGTCCATCCAACTGACATTGAGGAATTACTTATTGCAGACGTTTGATAGGATGAAGCCTGAATAGATGGTGGAGTACATAATGCATTTATTACATTGATAGTATAATCTTCTACTTCACCATCAAAAGAAGTTTCGCATAAAACAGGAAAAGCATTAAACTTAACTTCAAGCCTCATCCTTGTATTTCCTATAAGTGCTGTTGAAGGAATACTTATACCTAAAGGGCTTACATCTGTTAAACCATTCGTCACATTAGTTGCTTCACCTAAATCGTAAGCTTCTCCTGCATCATAAAAATCGCAATCCTGATTCCAGTCTATCCATACATAAGCATGTGCAGTATAATTACCTGCAGTATTTAAATGAACAGATAGATTATATGTTGAATTTTTATTAACTGAAGTTGAAAGTGTTGTGTAATCGTTATATCCGGATATTTTTGCTGTAGGATGATTTATTGTATTAAAATTCACCTCGGTGATACCCGTTTGATAAAAATTATCGCCTGATGATGAACAATAGTTACAAGGTGGTATACCTGTAGTTGTAACATTTCCAACTAAAGAATTCAACAAATAACAATTACCTGTGTATTCATAAATTGCAAAATAATATACACTCCCGGTTTGTAAATTGGTCAAATTTACGGAAGTTCCGCTCCCGTTATAAACAACATAATTAGATATTCCTGTTTGAGCACCATTTCCAAAAGAAGCATTTGAGGTATAAGATGTTCCGTTTACCGGATCAGCATTTACAGCACTTCCTTGCCGGGCAACTACCAGGACAGCATTTCCGTTTCCCCGTGTCCATCCGATGGTCATTGAAGTATTTGTAATTGCTGAATATGTAAAAGCTGTTGCTTTATTAACAGGTGGAGTACAAGTTAATGAGGAAACATTCAAAGTATAATCTTCTACCTCTCCATCAAAACCATTTTCGCAGGAAAATGGTTCTGTATTGTATTTTGCTGCAATTCTCATTCTTGTATTTCCTATAAGTGCAGTAGAAGGAATGTTAATGCTTAAAGGAGATAAGGAAGATAATCCATCGGGAGAATTAACTACATTGCCCAGATCATAAGCTTCACCGTTGTCCAGAAAATCGCAATCCTGATTCCAGTCAATCCATGCATAAGCATGTAATGAATAATTACCATCTGTATTTAATTTCACACTAAGATTATAGCTTAAGTTTTTATTTACGGTTGTTGAAATACCTGTGTAATTATTATAAGCAGCAGGTTTTGAAGATATATTATTGATTGCATTAAAATTTACTGAAGTAATACTGCTGTTATAATCCATATTACCGGAAGAAACACAATAATTACATGAAAGTATTCCTGTTGTTGTTGAATTTCCGTTTAACGGAGGGGTTAAATAACAAACTGAAGGTAAATTGTATTCATAAACTGCATAATAATAGATACTTCCTGAAGTTAAAGCAGTTATGTTCACAGAAGTTCCGTTCCCATTATATACAACATAATTTCCGTTACCTATTTGCATCCCGCTTCCAAAGACAGCATTGGCAGAATAAACAATACCATTTACAGGATTTGCATTTACAGCACTCCCTTGACGGGCAACTACCAAAACCGAATTTCCGTTTCCACGCACCCACCCAATTGTCATTGATGTATTTGTAACTGCAGAAGATATGAATAAACTTGCATTTATGGATGGAAATGTACATGCAGCAGTAACATTGATCGTATAATCTTCAACTTCACCGTAATCTGAATCACCACAGGGTGTAGCATTAGAGCCCAAACTTGTAGCATCCTGCAATCTGATTCTCATTTGGCTTTGACCTATAGCAGCACCAGCCGGAGGCGAAAAGCTGGCTGTTGTATGTGGACTCGTAAAATTTAACACATTTGAAGTATAAACATTTTCACCCACATCATCAAAATCGCCATCCTGATTCCAATCCACCCAAATAATTATCTGATCTCCAAAATTGGCATTGCTCACTTCAATCGTTGCTGATAAATTTACACCTGTTTGTAAATTTGTTGATTGAGATGTAAAATCCTGATATCCATCAATACCTCTCCCCGAAGCTTGATTAATGGTACCGAATGAAACATTTGAAATATATTCAAAATTTGTTTCAGGCGAGCCTGCCGGGCAATATGTCAGTAATCCTGTATTTACAATACTATTACTCAAAATATCCGGAGGAGTATTATTAATTATCTTGGGATTGCTAACTAATGCTGAAGCAAAATTATTTGAAATAAAAACCTGAAAGCATAAAAAAACAAGTATTATAACCTTTACTAATCGTTTCATTTTAAAAAGAATATGAAATGAATAAATTTTTTAAATCTATATTATTGATAGCTAAGATCAATGCATTGAATCCGGATTAATCAATAGAAAGCTTTAAAATCCAGACTAATCTATGCAATTGTTTGAAAACCGGTTTAGTTTCTGTTTTAATTAATTATAAAGAAGTTATTGACAAAAATTTAATCGAAGTTTCAAAATCTAATGTATAATTTGAGCTTATACAAAAAGAAATAAATTGAAAATATTAATTTCTTATATTTAATAAAAAAGCTTTTTACCCCTGTTTCGATACTATTGATACAGGGGTAAAAAACTTTAGAATTATGATTAAATTTAGTTTTTAACGAGTTTACCGGTTTGAATTAAACCGAAATTTTCATCAGTAAGTGTTACAAAATATAGTCCACTTCTCAGGTTGCTAATATCAACTTCAATTCCTCCAGCGACAAAGTTTAGCTTATAATCGTTCACTTGTTTTCCACTTCCGTCAAACATTTGGATTTTTCCATTTATCATACCGGATTTGGCAACTTCAATGAAGGCTTTTTCTTTAGCAGGATTTGGGTAAATATTCAGATAATTTTCATTATCCCCAATATGTTGTATACTTCCACTTTTGAAAACTTCAAAATTCGATTGATTTTCAAACACATAATCCCGATAACCTGAAGCATTGTTAAGTACAGAAATTGCAAAATTAGAATTGATATTCTTTTTAGCTTCTATTGATTTCAAAGTTTGAATCGTATTAATTGATAATGAGTTCCAACCATTTTCAATAACATCCAGATCAGTTAATCTTAAAAATTTAAAATCTGCTTCATCATCGTTTACTGACATAAAACTATTCATATTCAGTCTGGCATTGAAATAATCAGCATGAATGTAATAGAAATTATACTTAAGTATTGATTTTTCATTTTCAGTAAGAGATGTTAATGCTAGTATTTCATCCAGTAAGGCTGTTCCGGGATTTTCAAGTGAAGCCAAAATAATATTGGCATCCTGGAACTGAGATGTTGATGACTGTAACAACTCTTTATAATTGGCTAAAAGACTAAATGATCCAACTGTACCGTTCAAAGTAGTATTATACAATGTTGAATAATTATCGCAGGAATATTTTATATTCAAATTTCCCTGAGATGGCATATTGAAAATCTGATGACCGCAGGAAGCAGTTGAATGATAAGGACGATTACTTACAATCTGTACCTGAGGGAATGAAATATTAAACATACCGAAATTATCCGCAACAATAATATTTGTATTGCTGTTGATATCAACTGCAGAATTATAGTTACTCCAAAGTGTATTCAATCCCGGATCAGCAGGTACCAAAGTTCCAATATTACCGGTATAACCAAATGCATTGATACCAATGAAATTATAATTGTACAGATAATTGTTCCTGATTTTTGGTAAAGCACTTGTAACGAATGATCTGATATCCATAGAAGTATAGCAATCTGTAATGCAATTACTAGATACTTCACTTAAGGCAGACAGATTAATAGTGTACAAACCTCTGGTATTGCTATAGTTTCTCATTTTTATAGAATTACAGGTAATGAAATTCTTTTCTTTTCCTGATCCATAAAAATAAATTCCATTGATATCAGCATCAGTTATTTCGTTGTTGCTGATCTGGAAACTTTTTACATTGGTCGCAATAATTCCATATCTGAAACCCTGAATTTTATTTCCGACTATGCTTACATTGGATGAATAACGAGCATAAATAGCTGAATTACTGTTATATTTAATAAAATTATTAGATAATACATTATTATTTATTTCAATAATAGCACTATTTGCGTTATCAATATATATGGATGAAGGAGGAGCTACAGCAGAAACATTTACTTCAATTTTATTGTTTTCAATATTTGATGCATATAATGGATTGTTCAACAAAATGGAATAGGTTTGATCCGTAAAAGTATTGCTTGACAACAATCCGCCGCCTTTAATCTGATAAATACCATAGGTTCTTGGCAATGCAGCTGCTTTTGTATTTACAAAACCATTCTGAGAAACCTGTTGGGTTAATCTGGATGATGAAGTATAAATACCATAAGTACTGCTATTATTTACAAAACTGTAACAGCTGCTAAATACAGGAAAAAATTGTTCTATCACAAATTTATTACCTGAAATTGGATGATTAAAGTTGTTATTATTATCAACCCTTACTCCATAATTACAATTTGAGAATAAATTATTAGAAACTACACCATCCGCTAGATTCTGGAAATAGAGGGCTACTTCGGCATTTTTGAAAGTAGATTCATTGATAATATTATCAAAGGTTCCGGCACCTACAAATTTTAATCCACGCCAGGTTCCATCAATTTTACAAGGTCTGAATACAGAATTGCTGGCACGTAAATGGCCACCATTTACAAAATCGATACCTGCACATTCACCAAATACCACATCCATGGTTGTTATGTCGAGTGTTGCACCAGATACTGTTACTATAACGTTATCACCGATATAATACTTTCCATCCCAAACTACATCAGAAGTATAGGTAATATTTGATAATATTTTATGGAACAGGGTATCGGTTTCAGCAAAACAGCAATGGTCTTTTTCAGTGCCAATAATTACATCATAGGTTTCAACACAACTTCCTGAAAGATTTGATATTGTGATTATATAAGTTCCAGGAGCTAAATTAGAAACAATAAATGGTATCCCTGGTGTAATTGTAGCTGGCATTGAAGGTACAAGTGGAGAAGTGGTTATTGTAAATGGACCACCCACTGAAGCAGGATCTAATAAAATTGAAAACCAACCATTGCTGATTTCCATACAGCTTGCATCACCACTATGTAAATCCTCCAGTAATATTGAGCAACATACATCATTTTTAGCACAAAATACACCCGCAGTATCCGTACATCCGAAGCTATTGGTAACTACAACAGAAATCTGGTGATTACCCGGGCTTGAAGGAAATGCCAAATGCTGACCATTCCCTATAGGTGTTGCGTAATTACCATTGTCATACCATTTTATCAATGGATAGGCATTGGCATAGGTATTATTCGGGAAAACAGCATTAAGCGGTAAAGGAATATATAAATGCAAAGTATCAACATTGCATAAAGAGGCACAACCCAATGGGAATAAACTTAAATCGGGTTTTGGATGAATAAATCCGGCATTTGCAGTAGCAGAACAGCCATTTGCTTTGTCTGTAATTGTTAAACCATAGAATCCTGGTTTAGAAGCAATGGTAACAGGTGTTTTGTCTCCATTACTCCATTGATAAGTATACTTGACTGTATTTACCGGTGAAGGTGTTAATGTTATACTTGCACCCTGGCAGGCATTTAAGTATGGTACACTCAAAATTGGTGTCTCAAAGAATGTAACACAAATGGTATCACTAGCCATACAACCGGTAATAGTATCTGTTACATCTACGATAAACTGATATGTAGCAGGTAAAACAACAGGAAGTGTAAGTGTAGCAATAGTCCAGTTTGTATTTGTCGGACTAAATACTGCACCTGCTGGTAAACTGCTCCAGCTGTAAGAATAATCCGGATTATAAATTGTAGCTAAGGAAACTGTTGTTACACTGGCCGAAGCTGCACACTGACGACGACTTCCGGTAATTTTTGCTTTTGGAAGCGAATGCATATAGATATACTTTTTGTTGGAAATATTTGAACATCCATTTCCATTGGTAACATCAACCCAGTATTCTCCATGTTTATTGGCAATATAAGAACTGGCATTAGCACCGCTTATGGCAGCACCATCTTTGTACCATTGGTATGAATTCATTCCGGTACAAGCAGTTAATGTTACTGAACCACCCGGACAAAATGCTGTGTCAGAAGCAGAAATTGTGCAACTTGGAAGTGGATTAACTGTAATTGGTTGAGTAGTATTTACAGAACAACCATATTGATCTTGTATATAAAGTATAACATTAAAAGGAGGAGGACTTACTGTATTGTATACATGTTGTGTACTTGCTCCGGTTCCATAATAAGTAGTTGCTCCATCTCCGTAAAACCAGCCATAACTTAAGCCAGGTGAAACAGGAGAAGCCAGAAATGTTACGATTGAGTTTACACAAACCGGAGATGTTGTAAAGCTGGCTGTTGGCAAAAATACATTTACAATTTCTGTCCATGTTGTTGTACAACCAGTGGAAGAAGTAACTGTAAGTGTAATTGTATAGGCTCCGGACAAATTTACTGACAATGTTGGAGTTACAGCATTAACATTAGGTAAAAATGTACCAATTCCGGGACCTGAAATTGACCATGTATAGTTTGTAATAGTGGCTGGTGCAATAACAGATGATAAATTCAAAAGTGTAATATTCCCACAAACAACATAAGTTTTAAAATAGGAAAGGGCATCACAGTTTCCCGGTACAGGGCCACCGCCGTTTTGTCCGGGAATACAATCATCAATTCTTACGTTGATAAGGTTTGAAGTTGAAGAGCAACCATTCAAAGTAACGATAACATTATACTGATAAGTTCCTGAAGCTAAAGGAGCAATGCTGACATTATAAACAGCACTGTTAGCGAATGGAATTGGATTACCGTTTATATACCATTGATAAGAATAACCTAATACAGCAGGTGTAGATAAAACAAGTGTCTGACTGGCTCCACGGCAGAATATAGGTAACATATTGTAGCTTGCAACTGCTGTAGGAGGTGCATTTACAGTTACAGGATAGGAATCACTGCCTGCACAACTGGAAACAGAAAGTGTTGCAGTATTAGCTGGTCCCTGCCATAAAATAGTTACAGTATTAGTACCTTGTCCACCGGTTATGCTTCCCTGATAGGATGGAGAGATTGACCATTGGTATCCACCGGGAGGATTAGAGCCACCTGCAGAATAAGTTCCGGTTCCACCAGCACATAATACTGTGGGTCCTAATATACTTGGTGTTAAATAAGGTTCCACTACTATAGATTTTGTCAAAGATGGGCAGAAAACGCCCGGACTGATTTCCATATCCTGATAAACGCTTAAAACCCACGGACCCACACCTGAAAATTCAGCTACAATTGAGTCATTGTCTGCTCCCATCTGAGAATTAATAGTGCCTATACCTCCGCTAATTATCCAAATAAACGGACTTCCTGAAATATTTGAAGTAATGCTGTAAGTTAATTTTTTCCCTGTACAGGCACTGTCTGCTCCAACAACGTTACCTAATATTGGTTTGGCAATTGCTTCAACTTTTAGAATAGCATTTGGATTACAAAAAGCTGCAGTGTTAATTGGAGTAGCTGTTATTGTATAGCTTCCGGGTACAAATGAAGCAAGAATAGATGCAGACCCGTTTCCGGAAAGAATAGATCCCCCGGCTGGAGTAATAGTCCAGTTAGCAGGTCCGTTGGCAGTATAATTGATGGGGTTTCCTTCACATACTTTTTCACTTCCTGTGATAAAGAATACCGGTAAAACGTTTACCAATAAAGAGTCAACACCGTTACAGCCTTTCATTGGATTGTTATATTCACATTTCACCCAGAAAGCACCCGGAGAGTTAAAGCTAATGTTAACAGTTGTTGAATTGCGGTCCACTTTATTAAATGTATACAATCCACCGTTTACAGTCCATTTATAATATGTACCCGGTAACCATGGCAATGAATAAGTAGCAGAGGCACCAACACAAACAATTGATGGTCCGCTAATTGGTAAATTAGGATATAAAACAGGAACATTTAATGTAGTAGAACCGGCACAGGCCGAAGAAGGGCAACTTTGTAAAGTAACAGTTGTAGGAACACTATAAGTGGAAAACCATTTAACTTTAATACAACTTGTTCCAGCACCTGATATAATAGTTCCCCCGGTAACACTCCAGTTATAAGTACCACAAACCATGGTTGTACAAAACGAAGAAGTATCGCCTGCGCAGACAGTTCCGAAACAACAATCATAATTAATAACAGGACCATCCCCACTTAAAACAACAATGGTTTTCGAAATGGTATCTCTGCAACCGCAAGGAGCAATCTGAGGTTCACCCTGTGTATTTGGTATCAACTGTCCTGATCCCATATCAATAGCGGTTAAAATAACAGTATAAGTACCAGGTAGAGCATAAGAATGATCGGGAGGATTTGCAAGATCAGAGGATGTTCCATCTCCGAAATCCCAATGATATACACTTCCTCCGAGAGATGTGTTTGTAAAATGTACAGGTGTATTTTTACACACTGTATCTTTAGATTTTGTAAAATTAGCTTTAGGGCCATCAATCAGACATATTTCGCGTATAATTGAATCAACGCAACTACCACCAACACCAATATTGCTGGTAACAACTTTAATAGTTCCTGCAGTTCCTGAACCCCAGACTATTGTAATTGGATTACCTGTAAAACTGCTTGGAGTTCCTCCTGTTATTGTCCAAGTATAGGTAAAACTCGGATCATTAGGAAATACTGTATAAGTATGTGCTAAGTTTTTACATGCAGTAGCAACAGAATGATTAGGAGAACCATTGCCTGCAGTAACGGGATCAGATTTAATGTGATTACAGGCACCCTCAGGAGGACAAATTTCAACGGCATCTTTTAAGATGAATTCCGGACAACAAGCCTTTGCTGCCATATTGTTGATTACAATCGGGCTTAAATAAGGATTTGAAATATTTCCGGTTTTAGTCGTTGGTTCATTTGGAATAATATAAAAATAGGAAGAATTAAAAGAAGTCAGATTATTATTGACTGCAATAATTCCTTCTTCTGAACCATTGTAATAATGGTTAGCAGTAGATAATGTGGTTTTCTGAAAAACACCACCAAAAACATTGGATAGTATGATACAAATTCCAATAAATAAAGTAAAGATTGATTTCATTTTTTTTAATTTTAAGTTACTAATTTTTTATTAATAATAATTAAGTACTTGAATGCGTAAAATTAATTGCAAACAATTCCTATTCCTAATTAAAAAATGTTAAATAA
>CAIUKU010000192.1 GCA_903899825.1 uncultured Bacteroidales bacterium
AAGGACGCCCTGGTGGTGGAATTGGTAGACACGCAGGACTTAAAATCCTGTGACCATTGCGGTCGTGCGGGTTCAAGTCCCGCCCGGGGTACAGAAAATAAGGCTTGTAAATTAATTTTTACAAGCCTTTTCCTTAATATGACAATCAGCATTTTACTTTCTTTTTTCAGAATTCTTCCTAATTAGATTGCTTTCATACAGAATCATAAATTTTATAACTATCTTTTTATGTATATGACAAAAAAAGTCACTTTGATAAATCCTTTTAAAAGCATTACAATAAACACAACTGAATTAATTAAAAATATCAAAAAAAATACCGAATTTTGTAATCCTATATAATTAGTAAAAAAAATAAGATGAGTACAGATACTATCCGGCAGTTTACAGACTTAATAAAAGAAAATCTCAATAATCAAAATTTTGTCAGATTGGCTATGATGAACAAAAGAAATAAAGCCAACGAATTAAATACGGTAACCGCTAAAAGGATAGAAGTAAAGGATGGAATCAAACTTTCTTTTGTTTACAGATATCCCAACAAAGATATTACCAAAAATTATAGTTTTGAGGAAAGCATAACCATTGTTGAACAACTCCTGCAAACAGATTTCTGGCAGGCTGATTTATTCACCCTCAAAGCTGATTATTATCTTACAATTCATAAAAACAATCATTCCAGTATTCGGCAAAAAGCAAGCAGTATTACTGAAGCTCCTATACCAAAACATGATAATGAAAAACAACGGATACTTACTACTACAGGCAATATCTATTTAAGAGAGTTGGGTATTACCACTGCTGAAGGAGAGGTTAAAAAAAGCATGCAGGACAAATATCGCCAGATCAACAAATACATTGAAATTATTAATGGGATACTCAGGAACATTCAGATAGATAATTCTTTTAATGTGGTAGATATGGGTGCCGGAAAAGGTTATCTGACCTTTGCCTTGTACGACTATTTATACAATGTCTTACATAAAACGCCCAATGTTATCGGTGTGGAATTGCGAAAAGAACTGGTATCTGATTGCAATCAGATTGCACAAAAATCAGGCTTTGGCAAATTAAGCTTTATAGCAGGAACAATCAAAGAAGCAAAACTTCCGGAAACGGACATGCTCATTGCCCTCCATGCCTGCGATACAGCTACCGATGATGCCATTTTCAGGGGGATTCAATCAATGGCAAAAATAATAGTTTGTGCGCCCTGTTGTCATAAACAACTCCGAAAGCAAATGAATCCAACAGACGACTTAAGCTTCATCAGTCAATTCGGTATCTTAAAAGAACGTCAGGCTGAATTGCTTACCGATGGAATCCGCGCATTACTCATGGAAGCCTATGGTTATAAAACCAAAGTTTTTGAATTTATTGCTACTGAACACACTCCAAAAAATGTTTTAATTGTTGGAATAAGACAGATGAAGACCCAGGTTCCAAAACCAGAGATTTTACAAAAAATTGAAAATATTAAAAAGATTCACGGCATTGAATTCCATTATCTGGAGAAATTGCTTGAGAACTTATAGAAAATAGCCGGAAGTCGGATATCACAACAAACATTTTAAATTTGCGGGTGTTTAAGAAATATTTAAATTAAGATTCATTGTTTAAATTTAATAAGTCGTCCGTTTCTTCAGACTTCATTCAAAAATAAAAAAATAAAAAATATGGCAAAAACAGAACTAGGAATAGGTTCGCGGGTAAAGCATCAGCAATTTGGCAAGGGCGTTGTTGTTCAGCTTCGTTCAGATGCCTATGAAATCTCATTTATCGAAACAGGAATCAGACAAATTCTTCGCGAATATGAAGGACTTGAAATCATAGAAGCCATTGAAACTCCGGACGATTTTCTTACTTACGAGAAAATAGAAAAAAGTATGATAAGGGTACTCCGTCGTTTTAGCGATATTCACGAAACCGTTCCCATGGGTGTTAAATGGACCAATGGAAGATTGGTAATGTACCCCGGCGATAATAGTCTAAAGGAAAAAGAAATCCCTATTGATGCCTTTTTCCACAAAATAGTAATGATACGCGACAGAGTGAGGGTGTTGGAGCAAAAACTAAATTCCAGCAAACTTACCGATGAAGAAAAAGTTGAAATGCAGCAATACATCACCCGTATTTATGGTAGTCTGACCACTTTTAATGTGTTGTTCAAAAATAAGGAAGATTATTTTGTAGGAGAAAAGGGTGCGTAAAAGCCTTTTCAACCCATCTCCTTTCTAAAAAGGAAGAAGCAGAAGAATAGTGTTTTTTATTTACTAAATTTAAAGAACAAAATTAAAAAATACCTTTACCTTGAAGTCCCTTTCCTTTGGAAAAGGATTTATAGATAAGCCATTTTACTTTATTAAAACTTTTTCTGAATACACATTATTATTCGTTACTAGCCTTACGATATAATAAGCTGAAGCATTTCCTTCCATAGCAAAGCTTAGATTTCCGCTTGTATTTTCCAGTTTTTTGACTAATTGTCCCATTACATTGAAAACACTAAGCTGTCGAACTGATTCATTGCTGTTTACATAAATTGTACGATCAAAAGAATATATCGAAGTATGCTGAAATTCATTATCATTCACACTTAATGGTGATAATGCGAATATAAGCTGGAAACGCATGACATTGTCCTGGGTAGTTGCTGCAAAACTATAATCAGTATGCTGATTCAGATCGGTAATTGTATTTGTCAGTAAATCTTTTAAATAAATATAAGTAGTTGAATAAATATTATTTATATCAAAGGAACTGATAGTAAAATTACCGTTCTTTCCTGGTTTAAAACCAACAGGAATAATAGTAGTGGTATTATTTGATGAAAGCAAGTTTATGCTCCAGTTTTTATTCCTTTTAGTCGAAAATAAACCGGGGACTGTTTGGTAAGGACTGTATAGTTTTTCGGCACCACAACTATCATGAGGGTATCCAAGACTAACAATCATTTCATCACTGTAATTATTTTCAGCTGCAGATACTTTCAATCGTAATGTTTTATAGGAAGATGCTACTGATTTCAGCCAGGGCTGAGAAATACAGTGTTCTCTTGCGTTGTTGTTCATACTAAAACTTCCTGCCGAGGCAGCTTTCACCCAAAACCCCTGAGTAGGAGCAATATAATTAGTCACTCCATTTGTACCAAAACTGCCATTTGAAATAAAGCAACCATAATTTCCGCTAACCGGGTTCCATACCCAATAAGCATAATCACCAAAGCCGGCATCCTCAAGCATATTTCTTGTGAAACCAGAAGCTTTATTCCAGTTAATTGCTGAAGGATATGGATTGGCAACCAGGTTCCATCCTGTGTATCCTCCGGGAGTATAGGATAAATTTGTATTTATCGTACCCTGATTGAATGTTCCAGAAAAGGTTTTGGTAGAAGTAGTTGAATACGAAACGGAATAGCCTTTCCCGGGATTAATCAGGTTGTTCCCATTTACAGCTGTAAAGCCGGCATTTTCGTATGGAATCCAGCTTCCATTGCTTTCATTCCAGGCAAAGAAACTTTGATTTTCAGGACTAAAACCGGCAGCTATCGATTGAGCTGTAACCGGAGAGCCTAAAATATGAAAGTCAGTCCATGACAATACTGAGATATAGCGTTCCATACTTCCATTTACCGCATTGCTATGAATCAATGAACCCGTTCCGTTGGTATCTGATTTTATCTGTAAACCGGTATTAACGCTAAGTTGTTTGCCAGGTGTAACCGTTAAAGTTTTTGCTGCATTGATAATCAGGCTGCCGCCAAAAGTAATATCTCTTTCAAAAACAACTGAATTATCCACCACAAAATTAGCATTCGCACCCACAGATAGCAATCCAGGTCCTGCACTGATAGTTTGAGGAAATACACCATTAAAAACAACTGTTGCAGTTGTAGCCGGCGTAATATTTAATGCCCCGTTATTTATATTCAAATTCCCTTTGATATTGATGGTTCCTGTTAAATTCATTCCAATGGAAGTACAATTTGTAATGGTGAGATCATCTACAGTCAGGCCATTACTTCCGGTTAAATTATTATTAAATCCGGGGGCATTCAGTTCGAAATTTGCAAAAGTTCTGCCATTTAATGATGGTGCTTCTATTGATTTATAAATGTATTTGGAGCCACTCTCAAAAATGATATTCTTTAAATTAGTTGTTCCGAAAGCATCCCCTGAGAATCCTGTTCCTGCAGTAAAAACTGCAGTATTTTTAAAAATAATTCCGTTAGTATCGCTGGCTATGAGTCGGTGAGCTGCATTTTGCATAGTAAGACTCCCTGAGATATTTGCTTTAATCCCTGTTGATAAATTCATTTCAATTGGGTTTGCTGCATTTACAGTTAATGAAGATGCAGCATTTAATCTAAGATGAGGAGGGTCTAAATTTAAAACCCCGATATTTAAAATTCTTGGAACATCAGAGGTTGCAAAAGTAACATTCGCATTGTTTATTATGCTCAGTCTTCCAATACTTTGAGGATTTGTAAAATCAAGTACAACGGAAGGAGAAGGTTGTAAAGATCCATCAAAAACAAGAATATCACTATTGGAAGGAAATGTTCTTAGAGGCTTCCAGCTGGCGGCTGAATTCCAGTTTCCTGAAGCTGAATTCCAGGTATAGGCAAGATTAAAATGAAGTTTAAAGCGGTTAATTGCATCTGAAGTAGTTGCAGTAAAGTTATAAATTGGATGTAATCGTAAATCCTGCTTCGTATTGGTTTTCAGATCTTCTAATATTACAGATGATGAAGGATTAAAACTTAAAATCTCTCCTGCAGTCATGCTAAAGTTTCCATTCACTTTAGGTTCAAAACCTAAATTAACTGTGATGGGTGCAGTATAAGTTGCCAAAGCATTTATGCAATATTTTTCACTGTTGATATAAGAATATATCAACGTATTTAACGGATTCCCTCCAAGAAGATACACACCATCATTTAAATCAACGCCATTGCTGTTTCCATCCTTAAAATATATAATAGTAATATCGCTTGTATTATTTGGTGAAACAACACTTAGCATTATCTGATTGTCTAATGTATTAGCAGATAAATATGGAAAAGTTGATATTTTTGCTTTTGTAAGCAAGCTGTTTTCAAAACCATAAGTCTGTCCCCATCCCTGACCGCTTATTATAAGCAGTAAAATAAACAGAGTTGCAGAAGATTGAAAACGAAAACTGGAAGTAATATAGTAAAATAGTTTTTTCATCATAAAATATTGAATGCTGATTTCAAATTTTGAAAATAATGATAATAAAGCGGTAGAAGCTTTAACCATAACGCAAAGATATACATTTTCTTTATTGTAATAAGATGGCAAACTATTAAAAAATAAAAATTAGTTTTCTAGTCTTTTCGAAATTTGACCGACAGTATATAAGGTTGCAAAAAACCCAATGACAAAAACGATGGCTGTTACTTTTATAAAATCAAGAAATTGTAATTGTACCGGGTAATATTTAACAACAAAAGAGCCGCTTCCTTCGAGGGGAATCACCCCATAATGCTGTTGTATCCAACAAATAAATCCACCTAAAACCATTCCGGCAATAGCACCTGACAAAGATATCAGTAGTCCTTCTACCATAAAAATTCTTTTAATCAATGCATGTGAAGCACCTAAACTGCTTAAAATTGCAATGTCTTTTTTCTTTTCTATGATAAGCATCGACAATGAACCCACTATATTAAATGCAGCAATCAATAAAATAAAAGATAAAATAAGTATGCCGGCAAATTTTTCGGTTTTAATGATTTTGTAAAACATTTCCTCCTGTTGAAATCTGTTTTTCACTACAAACTGATTTCCAATAAGTTTACTTATCTTTTGTTGTACTTCTCGGACATCACTTCCGGCTTTTAAGCTGATTTCGATTGAAGTTACTTCTGTGGTATAGTCCAGCATTTTTCTGGCAAAGCGCAATGGAACAATTACAATCCTGGTATCAAAATCCTGTTGAATTGAAAAAGCACCGGATGGCATGATAAGCTCATTGTTAAATGCTTCTGTTGGATCAATAGAAATATTTTTCCCGCGTTTTGGAATGTATACCGAAACAGCTGTTGCAAAATCAGTTAACTGTATACCCAACATATCATAAATTCCGTAACCCATGACCATGAAATTTACATCCGCTTTTTGCAGGATAAAATTACCTTCCACCATACTGCTATCCACTTTGCTCACTTTTGTATAATGTGAGTCAACGCCTTTTATTTGAACAATTTGTTGTTTGTTTTTATATCGCAAGAGTGCATTTTCCTCAACAATTTCACTATAACTGGCAATCCCTTCAATTTCGGTTAATTGCTGAAGAGGGAATGTATTGATATGAAAGGTTTTTCCATGCTGAACTTCAATTTTTAAATCAGGATCAAAGGAGTTATACATCGACGTTATCAGGTTTTCGAGCCCGTTAAAAACAGACAAAACTACAATTAGGGCCATGGTACCTATCATAACACCAACCACAGAAATTCCTGATAATATATTGATTAAATTATGGGATTTCTTAGAAAAAAGATAACGTTTTGCGATGTAAAAAGGCAGTTTCAAAAAGCTGATTTTATAAGGATTCCATTACTATTTTAATAAATTTTCGATGTTTTCGATATAATCCAATGAATCGTCGAGAAAAAACTCAAGATTGGGAACTACTCTTAATTGTTTGCCAAGTTTATGTGCCAGATCGAAACGAATCTCATTCTTTTTTGCTTTTATCAACGGCAAAATTTCGTTTTTGTCATGGGTAGCAAATATACTTACTGCCACTTTGGCTATCGATAAATCAGGACTCACCCTCACCCCTGTTACCGTAATCATTGAATTTTTAAAATGCTCTCTTGAAAGATGTTGAAAAATCTCGCTTAAATCTTTTTGTATCAGCCGAGATATTTTGTTTTGACGTGTTGTTTCCATAGTTTACAAAATTAGAATAATTTATTTAATAACGCTGCATCATTTATTTTTGTTTTACGTTCTCAGTAAAAAGCTTTTATTCTATCTTTGCAATCATGAAAGATTTATTAAGGATATTCAAATACATTAAACCTTACGGAAAGTATGCAATACTGAATGTTTTGTTCAACATTCTTTTTATACTTTTTTCTTTTCTGAATTTAACCTTGCTCATCCCTACAGTAAATATTATTTTTGGAATCATCAAGCCCGTTACAATCCGACCTGATTTTTCGCTGAATAGTCAGTCTATACTTGATAATCTTAATTACTTTATCGGACATTTAACAACAATACATGGTACATTTTATGTTTTAATCATCGTAGCCTTGCTTTTCATTGTCTTTTCATTTTTAAATAATTTGTTCAAATACCTGGGCATGTATTTTCTGGCTCCTATCCGGAATGGGATGGTACGAGATTTGCGCAACGATATATACAATAAACTGCTGATCCTCCCCATCTCCTTTTATTCCGATCAGAAGAAAGGCGACCTCATGTCGCGTATGACCTCTGATATTAACGAAATAGAGTGGTCGGTTGTAAGTACCCTGCAAATGATTATCAAAGATCCGCTGAATGTGATTTTCTTTATGATCGTCTTAGTCAGCATCAGTCCTCAATTGCTTGCACTATCACTGCTTACATTGCTACCGGCAGGGTTTTTAATAGGGAAAATAGGGAAAAGTTTAAAACGGAATTCCGAAAAAGGACAACGACAATTGGGTGTAGTGGTATCAACCACAGAAGAATCCATCACAGGATTGCGTATCATCAAGGCTTTTAATGCCATAGATTATGCACATGATAAATTTAAAAAGATAAATCATGTTTACACTAAAATCATGATCAAGATTTATCGCAGGAAAGATCTGGCAGCTCCTTTAACTGAAACAATGGCTATCATTGGTTTGCTGATTGTTATATGGTTTGGTGGGAACCTTGTATTAAACCATAAATTAACTGCCGACCTTTTGCTCTTTTTTGTTGTAGTCTTTGGCAGAATGATACCTCCGGCACAATCTTTTATCACTTCCTTTTACAACCTGCAACGAGGAGCTGCTGCTGCCAGCAGGGTATTTGAAATTATTGATGCTGAGGAAAAGATAGAAGAAAAACCAAACGCTGTCTCCAAAAAAACTTTTTTGCATTCCATTGAATACCGTAATCTTGGCTTTCAGTACAACCTTGATAATTCACGTGTTAAAATACTTGACGATATCAATTTAACAATAGAAAAAGGTAAAATGATAGCAGTGGTTGGACCCTCCGGAGGGGGAAAATCTACACTGGTCGATTTATTACCACGATTTTATGACAGTACAGAGGGTGAAATTCTGATAGACAGGATACCAATTAAAGATCTGGTTATCTCAGACATCAGGGATTTAATAGGGATTGTATCCCAGGAAACAGTACTATTTAATGATAGCATCATGAACAACATTGCATTCGGGATGAAAAACATCCACGAAGCTGACGTCATAGCTGCTGCCAAAATTGCCAATGCCCATGAATTTATCTCGGAAATGGAAAATGGCTACCATACCAATATCGGCGACAGAGGTGCTAATTTATCAGGTGGACAGCGGCAGCGCATCAGCATCGCCCGGGCAGTATTGAAAAACCCGCCTATTATGATATTGGATGAAGCTACTTCTGCCCTCGATACCGAATCGGAAAGATATGTACAACAAGCCTTGACAAATCTGATGAAAAACAGAACGTCCATAGTGATTGCCCACCGCCTGTCTACAATTAAAAATGCAGATGAAATCATTGTGATCGATAACGGAAAAATTGTGGAAAGAGGCAATCATCAATCATTGATTGACAGCAACGGACTATACAATAGTTTAATAAAATTACAATCGTTTACAGAATAAAACAGCAATGGAAAACATTCAGAAAATAAAATCTCTGGCTAGCGCTTATCTGTCTGAATTTACTAAAATCAGAAGGGAAATACATGCCCATCCCGAATTGGGATTTGAAGAATTCCGGACGGCTGAACTGATAGCCACAAAATTAAAAGAACTGGGCATTCCTTTCCAGGGCAGTATTGCCAAAACTGGCATAGTAGCCATGATAGAAGGCATGAATCCTGCTAAAAAAACCATTGCACTACGTGCTGATATGGATGCCCTCCCGATTGAAGAAAAAAACAATTGTGAATATCATTCGCAAAACAAAGGTATTATGCATGCCTGCGGACACGACGCTCATATCGCCTGCCTGCTCGGAGCTGCAAAAATACTTAACGAACTCAAAAACGATTTCGAGGGAAGTATCAAACTCATTTTTCAACCTTCCGAAGAAAAATTCCCCGGTGGAGCACTGGCAATGATTCAGCAAGGAGTGCTTGAAAACCCCAATCCTGCTTTCATTATCGGACAACACGTTTTACCTACTTTAGAAAGCGGGAAAATGGGGATAAGAGGCGGAAAATACATGGCTTCTACCGACGAAATCTATTTAAAGGTAAAAGGGAAAGGCGGACATGCTGCCACACCCGAATTAAATATCAATCCGATTATCATTGCTGCTCACATCCTGATTGCATTGCAACAAATACCGCATCACAATCCTTCACCCGAACAACCAACCGTCCTTTCTTTCGGAAGGATTGAAGGTAATGGCAGAACCAATATTATTCCTGATGAAGTTAAAATAGATGGAACTTTGAGATGCTTTGATGAAGAATGGCGAGTTGAAGCACATCGCAGGATAACAGAAATATCTCAATCCATTGCTGAAGGAATGGGTGGAAATTGTGAAGTTTTTATCGACAAAGGTTATCCTTTCCTTATCAATGATGAAAAGCTCACTTCAAATATTAAAAATCAGGCCATTGAATACCTGGGAAGTGAAAATGTGGTCGATTTGGAAATGCGGCTGACGGCTGAAGATTTTGCCTATTATTCTCAAAAAATTCCGGCTTGTTTTTATCGCCTGGGCACACGAAACGAAACCAAAGGTATTGTTTCCAATCTACATACCAATACATTTGATATTGATGAAAACGCTATTGAAACAGGTATGGGACTGATGGCATGGTTAACTTTCAGGCAACTACAATAAAAAAGCCGGACTCAATCCGGCTTCAATATTATAATTTTATTTCATCATTGTTTTTGTTGAAAAAATGATATTCCAGAAAATGATATGCGGTCAGAGGTTTTACTTTGATCCATTGTTTATATTTAAACAACCATCTCATCTGGAATGAGTTGAAACCTCTGGTAAGATACGCATAAATATAAGGATTGGTAGAAATCGTTATATTGCTTTCATTTTGTTCATTGATTAAATACCTTACATTGTTTTCGATTTCATCAATAAAAAGCATGCTTGGTTTAATTTTACCGGTACCATCGCAGGCAGGACATTTTTCGAGTACTTCCACATTCATTTCCGGGCGAACACGTTGACGGGTAATTTGAACGAGTCCAAATTTACTGGGAGGTAAAATCGTGTGTTTGGTACTGTCCTTGGCCATTTCTTCTGTGAGTACCTGAAATAGTTTTCTGCGGTTGCTTGCTTCGTGTAAATCGATAAAATCGACAACAATAATGCCACCCATATCCCTCAATCTTAATTGACGGGCTATTTCGGTAGCAGCTTCCAAATTAACTTCTAATGCGTTGGATTCCTGATTTTTATCTGTATTCAACCGATGCCCGCTATTGACATCAATCACATGCATGGCTTCGGTATGTTCTACAATCAAATAAACTCCACTTTTAATACTGACAATTTTACCAAAGGAAGATTTTATTTGTTTATCAATGCCATAATGCTCAAAAATTGGGACTTTACTTTTATATAGCTTAATAATATCGGCTTTATCCGGAGCTATGGTAAGAATATAGTTTTTAATTTCTTCGGCTAACACAGCATCATTGATCATAACACTGTTGAAATCCTTGTTTAATAAATCTCTCAATATAGCAGAGGTTCTGTCCAGCTCACTCAGCATCTTCATGGGAGGTTTTGCATCGTCGAACTTATCCATGATGCTGGTCCATTTACTGACAAGATTGCGCAAATCAGCATCCAGTTCAGCTACATTTTTATTTTCAGCAACGGTACGGATAATTACACCAAAATTCTTTGGTTTTATGCTTTGAATAAGCCTTTTGAGACGATTACGTTCTTCCTGGCTCTTTATTTTTTGAGAAATTGAAATTCTGTTTGAAAAAGGAACCAATACAAGGTATCTTCCCGGGAAGGATATTTCAGATGAAATCCTTGGTCCTTTTGTTGAAATAGGTTCTTTGGCAATCTGAACCAGTATGGCTTGGTTTGATTTTAAAACATTGGTAATTTTACCTGTTTTTTCGATATCCGGTTCAATGACAAAGGTATCCATATTCACCTTTTCATTAGCGGATTGAGAAATTTTAATAAATTTAATTAATGAATTAAGTTGGGGTCCTAAATCAAGGTAGTGTAAAAATGCATCTTTTTCGTACCCAACATCAACAAATGCAGCATTTAAACCGGGCATAATTTTTTTTACTCTGCCCAAATATATATCACCAACAGTATGATTGTTGTTTTTCTTTTCTTTATTTAACTCAACTAGCTGTTTTTCCTCGAGTAACGCTATTTCAACTTCATTGGTTCTCGAATCTATGATTAATTCCTTATTCACTCTTATAGTATAATTTAGCTTTAGTAGTCAATATGTAAAAATATCAACTTTAGTAGTCACATTATCAGGATGTGACTGTACAAAAAATTAATTACATAATGGCAAACTGGTTGCCATTATGTAATTAAAAAAACAATATTAAAAAAAAGTTATTTCTTTTTATGCCTGTTTTTTCTCAAATGTTTCTTCCGTTTGTGGATAGACATTTTATGTCTTTTCCTCTTTTTTCCGCTTGGCATAGTTTTTCCTTCTTTTTATTTTACTTTATTCTTCACTTCTGTTACAAACGTTTTAGCTGGTTTGAATGAAGGAATTTTGTGAGCAGGAATAATAATTGTAGTATTTTTTGAAATATTTCTACCAGTTTTTTTAGCTCTTTGTTTAATAATAAAGCTACCAAAACCTCTTAAATAAACGTTTTCACCTTTACCCAGAGATACTTTAATTGAATCCATGAATGCTTCTACAGTTGCCTGAATAGAAACTTTTTCAATACCTGTTTTGTTAGCAATTTCTGCTACGATTTCTGCTTTTGTCATATTACATTAATTTTTATTTGTTTAGTAATTTGTTTTTTAAGACTGCAAAAATAATAAATTTTTATTTAAGTAAGCCATTTTTTTTTCATTTTTTTTATCTAATTCGTTCAATATAAATTTGTTTTTAATATTTATTTTAAAAAAGCTATCACTTATATTGTGTTTTTATATACTTTTATAAGCTGAAAATACAGCATATTCAAGATTTCTTAGTGATTGGCTTTCTTGTTTTTATTTTGCTACATCTTAACATTTTACCTTATTTTTTAACAAATGAAATGTCCATCCCGAAGTTTCGGGACAAGCTATGGGCTAAACTTGAATACAATTAATAAACTGTTATATTATGAAATCAACTATATCAGTAGTTTAAAAAAAAATATAAACACATGAATTTCAGCATCAAGCTTTTATATTGGTACAATAAAAATAAACGCGATTTACCCTGGCGAAATACAAAAGATCCCTATTTGATCTGGATTTCAGAAATTATTTTACAACAAACCCGTGTAAATCAAGGATATCAATACTATCTGCGATTTATTGAGAAATTTCCGGACATAAAAACACTGGCCAATGCTAAAGAAGAAGATGTTTTACTCCTTTGGCAGGGTTTGGGATATTATTCAAGGGCCAGAAACATTCACCATGCTGCACGCCAAATCATGCAAGATTTTAATGGCATTTTTCCCGTCGATTACCATAATATTATCAAATTAAAAGGAATTGGAAGTTATTCAGCAAGTGCTATTGCCTCTTTTGCTTTCAAACAGCCCTATCCTGTCATTGATGGGAATGTATTAAGAGTAATATCCAGAATTTTCGGCATCTTCACGCCTGTTGACAGCAACAACGGGAAAAAAGAAGTTGAAATTATTTTAAACAATTTGATTGATAAAGACAATCCTGACATTTTCAACCAGGCCATCATGGAACTGGGAGCATTGGTGTGCAATCCACAAAATCCCAAATGTGAAGATTGTCCGCTACAATCGCTTTGTGTTAGTTTTGAAAATAAAAACATGAATGCGTTTCCTGTTAAAACCAAAAAAGTCAACCAACGCAACCGCTTTTTTTATTACATGGTAGTCCATTATATAAATAAAGAGGAACATCTTATTTATCTGAAAAAAAGAACAAAAAATGATATCTGGAAAAATATGTATGACTTCCCGCTTTTCGAATCAGACCATGAATCAGACATCAATGATGATTTATTTCAAGAAATCAAAAAAATACTAAAGTCTGATAATTATATTGTTAAAGGAATCAGTAAAAAATACATACATCAATTGACACATCAGCGTATTTTTGCCAGTTTTATTTCCATAGAAACAACGACAGATCTCCTTCATACAAAAGACTTTATCGCAATTCCATTTCATGAAATCAATAAATATCCAATTCCAAAACTGATTGATAACTACTTAATGGATAATTTAATGCAATTTTAAAAAAATATTGTTAAATTTATTTTGAAATTGAAAAAATATTTTGTAAATTTGTATAATTATTAATCCATAAAAACCATAAATATGGCTGGAGTAAACAAAGTGATTTTAGTAGGGAATTTAGGTAAAGATCCTGAAATCACAAACATTGGAAACGATGTAAAGAAGGCAGCATTTTCGCTTGCAACATCTGAATCATACAAAAACAAAGATGGCAATAAGGTTGAACAAACCGAATGGCACAACATCATAGTCTGGAGAGGCTTAGCAGATGTAGCTGAAAAATATCTTCACAAAGGAAGTAAAATCTATCTGGAAGGTAAAATTAAATATCGTTCTTATGACGATAAAGATGGCAACAAACGTTATATTACTGAAATTACAGGAGATACGTTTACAATGTTGGATACCAAAGGCGGTCAGGACAATGGGAATAACACACCTCCTCCTTCAGTAGATATTCCTAATAACGGACCTGAAGACGATTTGCCATTTTAATAAATTCTGATTAGATTTCTTCATAAATTTGATCCTTATTTTTTAACTCATGCTGTTGAGGTTGCTGTAATTTGTCTACCGGAAGATAACGAACAGTTTAATTTCAAAGATGATTCCGGATTTATTCAGTTAACTTTTACATTTATTTTTTTATTTTCTAAAAAACTGAAAATAAGAATTGTTTTACGAAACAAAATGCACTTACTTTCGTTGGACATGTTTTACGGTTATTTTATACTATTTACGAAGAAGCATATTGTTTTTAATATACATTTGAAATATTTATTGTTGAATTGGAAATATTACATACAGCATCTATAGGAATGATAGCATTGATACTCATCAGTGCTATCATTAAGTCTTTTACATTAGGCATCTTTGTTGCCATACTTTTTGTATTTTTACTTTTGATTGCATCTGCATTGATATCGGGATCCGAAAATGCATTTTTTTCACTTACACCTTCCGAAATTGATGTATACAGGGACTCGACGGCTCCAAAACATCAACTGATCATCCGCCTTCTGGAAAAACCTAAATCATTACTCGCTACAATACTGATTACCAATAATTTTGTAAACACATCCATCGTTATTATTTCCACCTATATTGTAGCCAATTTATTTGATTTTACAAGCTTTCCGGTATTGGGAATGCTGATACAGGTAGTTGTAATTACTTCAATGATTCTTTTTATCGGTGAAATTTTACCCAAGGTATATGCTACCCAGAATGCAAAAAAAATAGTTTTGTTAATGGCTTCAAACTTGCATTTTTTAAGCCGGGCTTTTTATCCATTGGTTTATATTATGGTAAAATCAAGTAGTTTGATCGACAAAAGAATCACTAAAAAAGGACATAATATTTCAATTTCTGAACTGTCGAACGTGATTGACATCACATCCGGCACTTCAACACCTAAACAGGAAACACAAATATTAAAAGGGATTGTGAATTTCGGGGATATTGATGTGAAAGAGATTATGAAATCCCGTATTGATGTGGTAGCGATGGACAGTGAAACAGATTTTGTAAATTTACTCAAAATAGTGCTGGATACAGGCTATTCCAGAATGCCCGTTTATACAGAGAACTTCGATAAAATAGATGGAATATTATACATCAAGGATTTGCTGCCCCATTTAAACGAAACGAAAGATTTCAAATGGATGCAACTCATACATCCGGCCTTCTTTGTGCCAGAAAATAAAAAAATCAACGATTTACTCAAAGAGTTTCAGGAAAAGAAGATTCATCTTGCCATCGTGGTGGACGAATATGGTGGAACATCAGGAATAGTTACCCTTGAAGATATTCTGGAAGAAATTGTTGGCGAAATCAACGATGAATTTGATGTAGCTACTGAAGATATTGAATATACCAAAATTGATGAGTACAATTATATTTTTGAAGGCAAAACAACTTTAAATGATTTTTACAAGGTTTTTGGGCTGGAAGAAAAAGTTTTCGACGATATCAAAGGAGAATCGGATACCATTGCCGGTTTGATTCTTGAAAATCAGGGGAAGATACCAGAAAAAAATACCAGCATTCAACTTGGCAATTTCATTTTTCGGATCGAAGCGGTCGACAGCAGGAGAATTAAACGCATTAAAGTAACAATAATACCCTAAAATATTATGCAAAAATTTGGTTTATACACTATTTTAATAATCAGTACTTTCTTAGTTTTTTCATGTGGAGGGGAAGATTATGCTCCCAAACCCAGGGCTTTTTTCCGTATTGATTTGCCTGCAAAATCATACCAGGCATTTGATACCCTCTACCCCTATTCGTTTGAATATCCAAAATACGCAGTAATACAACGCAGCAAGGGACTGGGAGAAGATAGATACTGGATCAACGTGAATTTTCCGGCATACAATGCCACCATCCACATTACCTACAAGCCTGTTAAAAACAATTTAGACAGTCTGGTAGGGAGTGCCCGTAAATTTGTAGATAAACATATTTCAAAAGCCACTTCCATCAAGGAAAAAGCCTATGAAAATCCAGGAAACAATGTATATGGGGTAGTTTACAACATCAAAGGAAATTCGGTAGCTTCGCCCTATCAGTTCTTCGTCACCGACCGCGAAAAACATTATGTAAGAGGAGCCCTGTATTTTAATATGCCGCCCAGCAATGATTCTCTTGCACCCGTAATTGAATTTATTGAAAAGGATATTGATTATATGATCAGCACTTTGAAATGGAAATAATTGAGTTTATAAAGTTCATAAAGTTTGTAAAGTTTATAAAGTAGTTTGAGTACTTAGCAACAGTGGTTATTGGTTATTGAGTTATTGCTGAGCATAAATCTTCCTTTTATTCCGAAATCTAAAATCTTTAATCGTTAATCTCAAATATTTTTCAATTTTGAGCAACCCAGCATGCCGGCTAGCAGGGATATTTTAGTGTTAAGTTATTAAGTGTTAAGTTTATTTTTACTTAAACCTTTATTTAACTTAAAACATTCCACTTTTTCTTAAACCTTAAAACTTTCTGCTTTTTTACTGATTCCATACTTTGGTCTCCTTTCTTCGTGCTTCCATCTTCGTTCTTCCAACTTCTCTTTTTTCTTAAAACTTAAAACTTTATCTAACTTAAAACTTTCCACTTTTTACTTTAACCTTTTTACTTTCTACTTTAACCTTTTTACTTTCTACTTTAACCTTTCTCCTTAATCCCATCTTCCACCCTTTCTTTTAACATCTCCCCATCCAATTTCATTTGTATACCTGTATAAGACTTCGATTGAATAAGCGCATCTTCCAGCTTAAATTGTTTTTGGGAAACCGAATAAAAATATTTTTTCTTCTGATAATAATCGGCTAAATATTCCTGCTCAGTTTGTCCGGGTGTCGGTACCAGTATGGCCCTTTTACCAAATACAACTAAATCCATGATGGTGGAATAGCCAGAACGGCAAAGGACAATTTCAGCTTGCTGTATAAGTGATTGTAATTGATGCGTTTCCAGATGAGAATAAATGCTCAGTTGATCGTTGATAATATTCACTTCCTCTTTTTCAGGGATGCCTTCAACAATCACTGTTTTAATCGTTGTCTTTGCCAGTTGTTGCAGTATGATTTCTTCAAAAATCGTCCGCTGCGGTTCCGGACCGGAAAGCAGAACCAAAAGATCAATTTTTTTATTTTCTGCTATTGAATTAGTATTTTCAAAACGGGACAGCGGACCTATAAAATATGTAGCAATAGGTAGTTTGTATTTATGCGATAAATCGCCAGAAAGATTGATCTCTCCATCAAAATCCGGTATCCAGCATTCATCATAATTTTTAATAAATGCCCTGTTGATAAGATAAAGAAAATGATCAAAAAGTTTGAATATTACAGGACTCTTAATCATGACCTGATGCGTCATAAATATGCATTTTACTTTTTTATTCCACAGTCCAAACCGGTTGTCGGAAAAAACAAGGTCAATCTTGTATTCATCAATTAATTTATCTATTAATTTGTGTTCGTTAAATATGCTCTTTAATAGCTGAGGCATGATTCCAAGGAATTTCAGCATTAAACTTCCTTTACGCTGATAGCTGATCTGATAGGCAGGAAATTTAACAAACTGCAATGCAGGAAATTCCTTTTGCAAAAAAGCGAGCGGACGATGATCGGCTGCAATGATTACATTTGCCCCTGCTGCAATAAAAGCACGGATCACCGGCACACAACGGCAGGCATGCCCCAGTCCCCAATCCAGCGGACAAATCAATACATTTTTAGGTTCAGCCAAAGTATTTTTAAATTTTTTATAAAATTAGAAATATTTGCGGTATTTTTGATATCTAAATCTGAAAAGATGTTAAGGTACCGAATAGCCCTTACCTTAATTCCCGGAGTGGGCGATATTATCGGGAAAAAACTGGTCTCCTATTGTGGTGGAGTAGAAGCCGTTTTCAAAGAAAAAAAGACCAATCTGCTCAAAATCCCCAGCGTGGGAGAAGCAGTTGTGAATTCAATTGTGAATCATGATTTGTTTGAAAGGGTAGACAAAGAAATCGCCTTTATTGAAAAATACAACATCAAACCCATGTTTTACCTCGATGCAGCCTATCCAACGCGCTTAAAACAATGTATGGATAGCCCTATGATGTTGTATTACATGGGTAATACCGATCTCAATACCACTAAAGTAGTAAGCGTCGTCGGAACCCGTAGCATTACAGAATATGGAAAAGACAGCTGTAAACAATTGGTAAAAGACCTGGCTGCACAGGAAATTTTAATCGTTAGCGGTCTGGCTTATGGCGTAGATACCTGCGCACATAAAACAGCCATTGATAACAACCTGCCTACTGTGGGTGTATTGGCTCATGGACTGGACAGGGTCTACCCTTTGTTGAACAAACCACTGGCCGAAAAGATGATACGAAATGGTGGACTGTTAACCGAATTTATGAGTGATACAAATCCGGACCGTGAAAATTTCCCCAAACGCAACCGCATCATTGCCGGTATGGCAGATGCCGTTATTGTGGTGGAAGCAGCCAAAAGAGGAGGAGCCCTGATTACTGCAGAAATTGCCAATTCCTACAACCGTGATGTTTTTGCAGTTCCCGGTAAATTAACGGATAGTTTTTCGGAAGGTTGCAACCACCTTATAAAAACCAATAAAGCTGCACTGATACAATCGGCAGACGATTTGTTGTACATCATGGGCTGGGAAATTAATAAAAAGCAAAAAAAAACGGCACAACGCCAGCTTTTTATCGAACTCAAACCCGAAGAACAGATTATTTACGATTTAATGAGCCAAAAACCATCCAGCTCCATTGACGAATTGTGTATCAATTCCAAACTCAATGTTTCCAAAATAGCGGAAGCCCTGCTAAACCTCGAACTAGAAGGAATTATAAAGGCCATGCCGGGGAAGGTGTATAAGTTGGTGTAATGGAAATACGAAGTTGGAAGAACGAAGTAGACAGTAAAGGAGAAAGGTTAAAGTAGAAAGGTTAAAGTAAAAAGGTTAAAGTAAAAAGATAAAAACTTAATATCAAAGCCATTCCAACCTCATCTCCACCCTCCCGATGAATCGGGACAGGCTTTCTTTCCGATGAATCGGAACAGGCTCTGAATTGAGAAGGGAGGTTCTTCGAATCAAATCTTTCCTTATTTCAAAGTAAAAAAAAGATAAAAACATTATCCACGAAGCAGGACCGACCTCAAATCATTTACGCTACAAAACAAGCTTTTTTAAATAGCGGTGGGACTGGCAAGCAATACAGTATAGCGAAGGATAATGTTAGATTATTTGGAAAATGTTATTTTCGCTATAAATGTATTGCGCTGGAAATTTAAAAAGCGTAGTTTTGAAGTAAAGGATTTGCAGTCTTGAGGTTTTGGTTCTTTTGCTTCAAGGCAAAAGAACAGAAAAAAATAAAACCGGAAATTTCAACCTCATTAAGAATCATTAAAGGCTTTCACCCGAAATCAGAACAGAGGTTCTTCGAATCAAATTATTCCTTTTTATAATGCTATAAAAAATAAAAAAATCGCACTGTCAGAATTCCTCCCATTTTAGGGGAGGCTAGGTGGGGTCGTATAAATTTCGGAGAAAACCCTCAGTGTTGCTCTGTGAAATCTCTGTGTTACTCTGTGTAATCATTCTTAAAAATAACACAAAGAGACCCAATGACTGAAAATATGTTCCACTGAGAAATACTTCCTTCTTCCCTATTTTAGTAAGCTATTCAAACAAATCGAGTTTGTATTTGAACAAGCGGAATTTGAATTGAAAAAACGAGAATTACGATTGAAACAATGCCAAATACGATTGAAACAAGTAAGTTTTTCATTTGAACAACCTCCTTTTCTATTTAAACAAGCCTGGTTTGTATGCTATCACCATCAGCCCATCCTCAATTTCCGATAAATCGGAACAGGCTCTTCTCAAAGGGAAGGACTTCAGAAAAGTAATATAATTCATATCTTATTTTGAAAAGATAATTTTAAAAAGGCACAGCATTATCAATTATACACTCAACTAAAGCCTCCCCTTCGGGGAGGTTTGGAGGGGCCAATTGTTTACAGCAAATTCAACCTATAAGAATCCTGTTTGATAAAGATAAAAAGTAATATTGTAAACGACCATAAGGAAGAGCCCCCATAGCTAAAAAACGGAAGGGGAATGCCTATGACAGGCAACAATCCCAGCGCCATCCCAATATTTACAAAAATGTGCATAAACAATATGGAAGCCACGCCATAACCATAAATACGGCTAAAAGGTGAGCGTTGCCGTTCGGCCACAAAAATAATACGGATGAGCAGACCAATGAGCAGACCTACTACTACAAAACTTCCGATAAAGCCCCATTCTTCACCTACGGTACAAAAAATAAAATCGGTACTTTGTTCGGGTACAAAATTAAATTTGGTCTGTGTACCGTTCAGATAACCTTTTCCTAAAAATCCTCCGGAACCAATGGCTATTTTGGATTGATTTACATTGTAGCCCGCTCCTTTCAGATCCAGTTCTTTACCCAACAAAACGTTGATACGCTGGCGTTGATGGTCCTGTAATACATTTTTAAAAACATAATCCACAATAAAAATAAAACTGATGGTTAACACCAGAAAAGCAACTACCGTGATGATACCTCTCCTGTTTTTCCTAATAAAAAATACGAAAATCAGGGCAAGTGCAATTACAATACCCGAAAGTATAAACTGATTCATAATCAGGGCAAGCACAAAGAGTATGGCTATGATTAAACCGAATATTAAGATATTGCCCGATAATCCTTCACGATACAAAACCAGTATAAAAACGGCATACACAATAGCCGAACCTGTATCGTTTTGTAATAGGATTAACAAGGCAGGCACAAGCAAAATCAGGGTGGCATACACCTTGGTTTTTACCTCTTTAATATGAATATCGGTAGAACTCAGAAACTTTGCCAATGCAAGATTACTCGCAAATTTGGCAAATTCCGAGGGTTGTAATCCAAAACCTCCTATTTCGAACCATGATTTGGAGCCGGCTGTTGTTTTGCCTGTAATCAATACGATAATCAGTAAGAGCAGAAAAAAACCGTAAATGCCAAAAGCAAACTGAGAGAAAAATTTTGGATCTATCGCCATAATAAACAAAGCAAGGAGTGCTGAAGTAGCAATCCATATCAGTTGTTTTCCATAACTTTGACCAAAATCAAAAATACTTTTGTGATTTTCGTCATAAACCGCTGCATAGATATTGAGCCAGCCCATAAAGACCAGGCAAGTGTACATGCCAACCATTACCCAATCAATATTTCCTAATATGCTTTTTTGTTCTCTCAATGTTTCGACATTAAATTAGCGTTGATCATTCTTTCTTCCAGGTCTTTGCGTTTATCACCTTTGATGCTTTTACGTATATATTTTTCTATCATCAGACTTGCTATGGGAGCAGCCCAAACGCCACCAAAACCGGCATTTTCAATATAAACAGCAATGGCTATTTTTGGATTTACCCTGGGAGCAAAAGCAATAAAAATCGAATGGTCTTCACCATGTGGATTCTGGGCAGTACCGGTTTTTCCACATACTACTATGCTGTCTATTCTTGCCTGAGAAGCGGTTCCTCCCGGCTCATTCACCACTTCATACATCGCATCTGCCACTACCTGAAAATATTTATCCCTGACTTTGGTAAGATTCTTTTTCAAATAAAGCGGATTGATGGTTTTATTCTTACCAATGGCTTTTACAAAATGAGGCGTGTAAAAATAGCCTTTGTTTGCAAAGATAGCTGCAATATTTGCCATCTGTAAAGGAATGATTCCCATTTCGCCTTGTCCGATACTCAATGAATAAATGGTACTGAATGCCCAGGCATGGTGACCGTAGATTTTATCGTAATAAAGGGCATCAGGAATGCGGCCTTTTTTTAAGTTTGGAATATCAACATCCAGGCGTTGTCCTAAGCCAAAACTCATGGCTTTGTCATTCCAGAGATTTAAGCCCAGTTCACTGTCCTTGAATCTGTCATTGGCAAGACCATGCTGTATCACCTTTCTGAAAACCTGATAGAAATAAGGATTGCACGACATTTTGATGGCACTTTTTAAATCACTTGCATTGGGATGTTTATGACAGCCCAACAGGGATTTATCACAGGGAAAAGCTGTTCGTTCGCTGATAACACCTTCTTCGAGACCTATTAAGGATTGAATGATTTTAAAGATGGAACCCGGAGGATAAACCGCCATCAAAGCTCTGTCGAATAATGGTTTGCGTGGATCTTTCAATAATAAGTTGTAATTCATCCCTCTTACCCTGCCAACCAAAAGGTTAGGATCATAAGAAGGACTTGATACCATGGATAAAATTTCTCCACTGCCTGGTTCAATAGCAACAATACTACCGATTTTATTTTTCATCAATAACTCTCCGTAAGCCTGTAAGTCAGCATCCAACGAAGAGTGGAGTGCTTCGCCGGCAATAGCAACCGTATCGTAAATACCATTATGAAAACTCCCTTTTTCGCGGTTGAAAACATCATACATCACGATTTTTGAACCTTTTTGACCTCTCAAAATACTTTCGTAGTATTTTTCCAGTCCACTCATCCCAATATAATCTCCGGATTTGTAATAGACGTCGGTAACATTGGCACCCACTTCCCCGATATAACCCAATGCATGAGCGGCAATAGATAAGGGATATTTCCGTAAGGTCCTGGATTGTACATAAAACCCGCTGTATTTATAGAGTTTCTCCTGCAGATAACCATAATTTTCTTTTGAAATCTGTTTTTCAAAAATGGAGGCTGCATAAGGTGAATATTCTCTGGCTTTTTTTAGTTTTAAAATCAAATATTCCCTGGTAATACCAACCAATTTGCAAAGCTCAACTGTATCGAAAGCTTTAACTTGTTTTGGAATAACCATTAAGTCATACACCGCTTCATTATAAACGAGCAATTTATTATTGCGGTCATAAATTAATCCACGTGCAGGGTAATTGGTAACAAAACGCAATGCATTTTTATTGGCCGATAATACATAGCTGTTGTCGATAACCTGAAGGAAAAACAAACGGGCAATAAAAATAATACCTACTACCACAAAAATGGCAACTACCACATATCTTCTGCTGTTATAGGTTGTTTTCATCTATTTTGTTAATCGGTATTCATTTATTTTTATTCAAAAAACCCTGCTGGTATTAAAACCATAACAGGGTTTGTTGTATAATTACAATAGCAGGAATAAAATCAATGTGTTACCATCTTTTTTTGCTGGGTCTTCCTGTTCTGCTGGTCTTGTCGGATTCTCTTTTGTTGATACTTGTATTTGGATCTCTTTTAAAACGTCCGTCTGATTCTCTTGAAGGAGGACGATTGTCAGATTCTTTTTTAAAGCGGTTGTCAGATTCTCTCGGAGGACGACTCTCTGCATCTCCTTTAAAACGTCTATCTGATACTCTCGGTGGACGGCTGCCTGCATCTTTATTGAAACGGCTTCCCGATGATTCTTTGTTCCATTCTTTTCTTTCGCCAACACCACGGTCGCTGCTTCTTCTGTCATCACTTCTTTTGTCGTCACCTCTTCTTGCAAAACTGCGTCTTTCGTCGCTTCTGCTTTCATTTCTTCTGGGAGAGGAGCGTCTGTCACCTCCACCATAGCTGGATTCACGACGTCCACGGCTTCTTCCTTCGTCAGAGCCATCTTTTCTGGGCGATGATTGTTCAATGGCAACAAATCGGTCGCCATATCTTACATCTTTAAATGCAGCCAGTATCATATCCAGATAGCCTGCTTCCACTTCAAAGAAAGAAAAAGATTTAAGGATTTCAATTTTACCTATTTTTATATCTTTGCTTTGCATTACATCATTCAGCAAACCAATCAAATGAGGCGGTTGTAAACCATCCATTTTCCCAAGATTGATAAATAATCTGGCAAAGCCTTCTGATGTTTCAGGTTTACCGGAACGCTCATTGCCTTTTTCTGAAACATTCAGATCCGGTGCATTTCGGTAATACGTTAAAAAGCGATTGAACTCAACAGAAACAAAACGTTTAATTAAATCTTCCTTGCTGAGCTCTTCTAGTTTTTTATAAATAACCGGCAAAAAGTCAGTAATTTCTTCTTCTTTTACAGCTACCTTTTCCATTTTATCAATCATGTGAAAAAGCTGCTTTTCGCAAACTTCTTTTCCATTGGGAATTTTAGCCATTTTAAAGCTTTTACCCAGTTGTCTTTCAATATCCTTAATTTTATGCTTTTCACGCATATTGGTAATGGCAATGGAAATTCCGGATTTATCGGCTCTGCCGGTTCTGCCACTTCGGTGAGTGTATGCTTCAATTTCGTCAGGAAGGTTATAGTTAATGACATGGGTAAGGTCATTTACATCTAATCCTCTGGCTGCAACATCCGTAGCTACCAGCATTTGAAGATTCCTAACCCTGAATTTATTCATCACGTTGTCACGCTGAACCTGAGATAAATCTCCATGTAAAGCATCGGCATTGTAACCATCTTTGATCAGCCAGTCTGCCACTTCCTGTGTTTCCCGGCGGGTACGGCAAAATATAATCGCGTATATGTCCGGATAATAATCTGCAATTCTTTTAAGGGCAAGGTAACGGTCTTTGGCATGCACCAGATAGCAATAATGCTTTACATTATCTGAACCTGAATTACGCGATCCTACTGTAATTTCTACAGGTTTGTTCATATAGCCCCTGGCAATCTTTTCAACCTGGGTTGGCATGGTTGCCGAAAACAACCAGGTATTTTTAGTTCTGGGTGTTTCTTTTAGTATTTCATTCAATTCATCCTGAAATCCCATGTCGAGCATTTCATCGGCTTCGTCTAAAACAGCATATTTGATATTGCTAAGATTAATTTTGCCTCTTCTCATCAAATCGAGCATTCGACCGGGAGTAGCAACAATAACATTCACACCTCTTGACAATTGCCTCATCTGGGTTTCAATATTTGCACCCCCATAAATTGGGATTACTTTGAATGTTTCAATATATTTTGCATAGGATTTTAAATCGTTTGCAATTTGAATGCACAACTCTCGGGTTGGACATAAAATAAGTGCCTCAGGAATGAGGTTGTTACTGTCAATTTTGTTGATGAGAGGCAATCCAAATGCAGCTGTTTTGCCAGTACCTGTTTGAGCAAGTGCAACTAAATCGGTTTCTTTTTCCAATAAAACAGGGATTACCTCTTCCTGAACCGGCATTGCTCTTTCAAAACCTAATTCTTCAATAGCTTTCAATACGCGAGCATCAATGCCTAATTCGCTAAATGTTTTCATTTTTTTTGTGTATTTTTAATAATCTGCAAAAGTAGTCTAAATCTTTGACTTTCCGAAATATAATTTCATATTTTATTGATAATAAGTCGTTTTTTCTAAAAATTTAACTGTATTGCTGAATTTAATTGAATATAAAAGCTCAGATAAAAAACTTTTTAAGTAGAATACTGTTAATTAATACATTTAAATTACAAATTTTAATCTTTCTTTTTAAATAATTTTACCCTTATTTTGCAATAATTTGAAAATTGATTTTTAACGATATGTCTACACACATTAAGCTTAAAAAAGGATTGAATGTGAAACTTTTAGGTGAGGCTGAGAGGTCTTTGCCTACCTCACATTACATCCATACTTATGCCATAAAACCCGGCGATTTCAGGGGTATTCATCCAAAACTTCTGGTAAAAGAAGGAGATGCTGTAAGTGCAGGTAGCCCTGTTTTTCATAGTAAATCCGACGAGAGAATACAGATTCCTTCACCTGTAAGTGGCAAAATTACTGCAATTATCAGGGGCGAAAAAAGAATCATCGAAGAAATACATATAGAGGCAACTCCCGAACAGCAATATATTGATTTTGGAAAAGCAATGCCGGTTGATTTGAATAAAGAACAAATTATGGATAAATTGCTTAAAAGCGGTGTCTGGTCCTACATCAGACAGCGGCCTTATTCAATGATTGCCAATCCATCGGATCAACCCAAAGCAATTTTTATTTCTGCATTCGATACTGCACCTTTAGCTCCTGATTATGATTATATACTTCACGGTAAAGGCGATAAGTTTCAGGCAGGCCTTGATGCGCTGGCAAAATTAACTGAAGGTAAACTTCATTTAAACATCAATCCGGAATTGAACCTGACAAAAGTATTCTCAAACGCTAAAAATGTTGAAATCACTTCTTTTTCAGGACCCCACCCTGCCGGAAATATAGGAATTCAAATTCATCATCTCAATCCTATCAACAAAGGGGATATTGTCTGGTATATAAATCCTCAGGACGTAATTACCATTGGTATTTTGTTTACTGAAGGTAAATATGATGCAGTCAAAATCATTGCATTAGCCGGATCTGAAGTGATACATCCACGGTATCACAAAATCATCAATGGATGTTGCATTTCGACGTTGGTAGAAAATAATGTTACAAAAGGAAATTTGCGTTACATAAGCGGCAATCCACTAACTGGTACTAAAATTACTTCCAGCGGTTTTTTGGGTTTTTACGACCATCAGCTTACGGTAATACCCGAAGGCGACCATTATGAATTTTTTGGATGGGCAAAACCCGGTTTAAATAAATTCAGTTTTTCAAGAAGTTATTTTTCATGGTTAACGCCATGGAAAAAATATTCATTCGATACCAATTTACATGGAGGTGAACGGGCTTATGTAATTACCGGTGAATATGAAAAAGTACTCCCTATGGATATTCTTCCAATGCAACTGATAAAAGCATGTATTGCCGAAGACATTGATGGGATGGAAAAATTGGGTATCTATGAAGTGGATGAAGAAGATTTTGCATTGGTAGAATTTATCGACACATCCAAAACAGAAATACAACAAATTATCCGCGATGGACTGGAATTGATCCGTAAGGAAATGAGTTAAGAAAAATGTTGATTTATAACGATATAATAATAAATGAAAGCATTAAGAAATTACATTGATAAAATTAAGCCTCATTTTGAAAAGGGCGGTAAATTTGAAAAACTGGAGTCAAGTTTTGGAGCAATTGAAACTTTTTTGTTTGTTCCGAACAAAGTAACGTTCAAAGGAAGTCACATACGCGATAACAATGATATGAAGCGAACCATGAGTGTGGTGTTAATTGCACTGATGCCTGCCTTGATTTTTGGTATGTGGAATGTGGGTTATCAACACGCTTTGTCAGTTGGAATAAACAATAGCATTTTCGAAAATTTTATTTTTGGTTTTACAAAAGTACTCCCCATCATTGCGGTATCCTATATTTCAGGTTTAAGTATTGAATTTATTTTTGCACAATACCGCGGTCACGAAGTAAATGAAGGGTTTTTAGTTACAGGTATGCTGATTCCTATGTTAGTTCCCGTGGATATTCCCTTGTGGATGGTAGCCATTGCTACTATTTTTGCAGTTATTTTCGGCAAAGAAGTATTCGGAGGCACCGGCATGAATGTATTTAATCCTGCTTTGGTTGCCAGGGCCTTTTTATTCTTTGCCTATCCTGCTCAAATAACAGGTGATAAAATCTGGATTGCAGGATTAACGGAAGGAAAAGGAATTGTAGATGGCTTTTCAGGTGCTACACCTCTGGGAAATTGGGGTCAAAATATAGTGGATCATACATCGTTCTGGGATATGTTTTTGGGATTTATACCCGGTTCAATTGGTGAAACTTCAAAATTAGCCATACTGATTGGCGCTGCCATCCTTTTATTTACTGGGATAGGAAGTTGGAGGATCATGCTTTCTACTTTTGCCGGGGCAATTTTTATGACATTGATTTTCAATGCATTTGCTGTAAATGAATACATGAAAGTAGATCCAATGACGCATCTGGTAATGGGAGGCTTTATGTTTGGAGCTGTTTTTATGGCAACCGACCCGGTGTCGTCTGCTCAAACCAACAAAGGAAAATATATCTATGGATTTTTGTTAGGCATTTTTGCTATTATGATCAGGGTTTTTAATCCGGCTTATCCCGAAGGCATGATGCTTGCCATCCTTTTAATGAATACATTTACCCCTTTGATTGATTTCTATGTAATTGAAGCCAATATCAAAAGAAGATTAAAAAGAGCCGCTAAAATCAAAATTAATTTATAAATTAATACATTTTACAAAATGTTTAGTAATAGATATATATTCATTTATTCTTCAATAATGGTGGTAATTGTAGCCATTGCACTTGCGCTTGCGGCCATACAATTAAAACCTTTTCAGGAAAACAATAAAAGGGTAGAGAAGATGCAGAACATCCTGAGTTCAGTGAATATTGAAACTACCGTTAAAAATGCAGAAGAACTGTATAAAAAATACATAACTGCAACTTATGTAGTGAATATAAAAGGTGAAAAAATTGATAAAATCAATGCTTTTGATATTGATTTGTATTATGAATTTAAAAAGAAAGCCGAAGACAGGCATTTCCCGGTATATATTGCAAAACTCGAAAGCGGAGATACTGCTTTTGTTCTGGCACTCAGAGGAAAAGGACTTTGGGGCCCGATCTGGGGTTATATGTCTTTTAAAACTGATATGAACACCATAATAGGTGCTATGTTTGACCACAAGGGTGAAACACCGGGTCTGGGTGCTGAAATTGATACCAAGATTTTTCAAAATCAGTTTCAGAATAAAACCATTTATAACGAAAATGGAAAATTTACTTCAATCCAGACTGTAAAAGGTGGAGCTAAAAAAGATGATATGCATGGTGTGGATGGTATTTCCGGAGGTACCATAACCAGTAAAGGATTGGAAAAAATGCTGTTTGATTGCCTGACCGACTATCAGGGATTTTTAACTAAAAACAAAAATAATTGAAGATATGAGTGATAATCAGCCAATAAAAAAGAGAGAGCCTTTATTTTCGGCTCAAAACCTAAAGTTACTCAAAGGACCGTTCAGCCAAAACAATCCAATTACAGTGCAGGTACTGGGGATTTGTTCAGCACTTGCAGTGACCGTTCAAATGAAACCGGCAATTGTTATGGCATTATCGGTTATGATAGTAACAGCTTTTTCCAACCTGATCATTTCAGTTATGCGAAACGGAATTCCTCCAAGTATCCGTATAATTGTTCAGCTGGTAGTTATAGCTGCTTTGGTAATTATTGTTGATCAGTTATTAAAAGCATTTGTTTACGATGTGAGCAAGAAATTATCCGTATTCGTAGGATTAATTATTACCAATTGTATTTTGATGGGAAGACTGGAGGCTTTTGCAATGGCAAACAAGCCCTGGCAATCATTCCTTGATGGTATCGGAAATGGATTGGGGTATGGATTGATACTGGTAGTGGTTTCCTTTTTCAGAGAATTATTGGGTTATGGAAAACTTATGGGTTTCAGGGTTATCCCTGAATCTTTCTATCAGGCTGGTTATGTAAATAATGGTATGATGATATTACCTCCAATGGCATTAATAACTGTAGGAACCATTATTTGGATACAGAGAAGTAAAAATCGTGATTTAATTGAAAAATAAACCTGAAATCGTTTAATACGTATTTTCGACATTATGGAAAATTTATTTAATTTATTTGTAAGATCTATTTTCATTGACAATATGGTATTTGCCTATTTTCTTGGAATGTGTTCTTACCTGGCGGTTTCTAAAACCGTTAAAACGTCAATGGGATTGGGTGTTGCAGTAACATTCGTACTGCTTATCACTGTTCCTATCAACTGGTTGGTTGAAACATATTTGCTAAAAGCCGGAGCGCTTTCCTGGTTAGGTGAAGGCTATAAGGATGTTGATCTTGGATTTCTGAGTTTTATTGTATTTATAGCTGTCATTGCAGCAATTGTTCAATTGGTCGAAATGCTGGTTGAAAAATTTTCACCTCCATTGTACAATGCCCTGGGAATATTCTTACCCTTAATAGCGGTGAACTGTGCCATCTTAGGAGCTGCTTTGTTTATGCAGGAAAGAGAATACGGAACCATTGCTGAAGCTACTGTTTATGCTGTAGGTTCAGGAATCGGATGGTGGTTGGCAATCGTTACACTGGCTGCTATCAGGGAAAAAATCAAATATTCACACATACCTGCTCCACTCAGAGGATTAGGCATCACATTCATACTTACAGGACTTATGGCAATTGCTTTTATGGGCTTTATGGGTATTAAAATATAATTGGTTAAACGAATAAATTAAAAAACATGGGATTAGGATTTATTATTGCCCTTAGTGTTATTATATTCCTGTTGATAACCATTATGCTGGTTGGTATATTATTGTTAGCCAAAGCAAAACTGGTACAATCGGGTGCGGTAAAAATTACAATTAACAGCGATAAAGAAGTTGAAGTAGCTGCAGGTTCTACATTACTGCAAACCCTGGCGCAGGAAAAGATCTTTCTGCCTTCTGCCTGTGGGGGCGGTGGTACCTGTGCCATGTGTAAATGCCAGGTAACCAAAGGAGGAGGAAGCATACTTGCAACAGAAACCGGCTATTTTACCCGCAAGGAGCAGCTTAATCACTGGAGATTAGGCTGTCAGGTTAAGGTAAGAGAAGACATGAATATTCTGGTTCCTGAGGAAATTTTCGGAATTAAAAAATGGGAATGTGAAGTAGTCTCCAATCGCAATGTGGCTACTTTTATCAAAGAATTTATAGTACGTTTGCCCGAAGGTGAGAACCTCGATTTCAAATCAGGAGGTTATATTCAGATCGATGTACCCGAGTGTGAAGTAGATTACAGCAAAAATATTGAAATTGAAGCCGAATACCGCAATCAATGGGATCTCTATAAATTGTGGAATTTAAAGATGAAGAATACGGAACCTATATTCCGTGCCTATTCTATGGCAAATCATCCTGCCGAAGGCAACCTGATTATGTTAAACGTTCGTATTGCTACTCCACCCTGGGACGGAAAAACACAATCGTATATGAAAGTGAACCCTGGCATTTGTTCCTCATATATATTCTCCCGCAAACCTGGGGATAAAGTCACCATTTCAGGACCTTATGGTGAATTCTTTATCAAACCAACCCAACGGGAAATGATGTTTATAGGCGGTGGTGCCGGTATGGCTCCCATGCGTTCGCATATATTCGACCAATTCTTAACCCGTCATACCGACCGGAAAGTAAGTTTCTGGTATGGAGGACGCTCTTTGAAAGAACTGTTTTATATCGATGAATTTCAGAAGATTCAAAAAGAGAATGCAAATTTCTCATTCAATATTGCATTATCAGAACCTGCTCCCGAGGACCATTGGACGGGTTACACCGGATTTATCCATCAGGTGATACTTGAAAATTACCTGAAAACCCATCCTGAACCTGAAGATATCGAATACTATATTTGCGGACCACCTATGATGAATGCAGCTGTTTTGAAAATGCTCGATGATTATGGTGTACCCAAAGATATGATTGCTTTCGATGACTTTGGTGTGTAAATATTTTAAAAGCTCAGACTTCCACATCTGAGCTTTTTCATTGATAATTTACAGATTGTTTCCTGATAAATTTGTAGGTTTGCAATAAAAAAACGAATGTCATATAATTTTTCCGAAACAGCCATTGAATATCTTAAAGGAGTGGGGCCAAAACGTGCCGAACTGCTCCGGAAAGAATTAAATATTCGTTGTTTTGGCGATTTACTGCAGTATTACCCTTTTCGTTATATCGACAGGACTAAGTTTCATAAAGCCAATGAAATCAGCAATGATTTGGTATATGTCCAAATGAAAGGTAAGATTGTATCTACTGAAACTGTAGGCAAAATGCGCAGCAGCCGTTTTATTGCTAAATTTCAGGATGAAACGGGTAGCATTGAACTGGTTTGGTTTCAGGGTATAAAATGGATCAAAGAAAAAATACATTTAGGAGAAGAATACATCGTTTTTGGTAAACCTTCCGTTTTCAATAAAACTTATAATATTCTTCATCCTGATATCGAATCTCTTGCAGAAAACCAGGGTGAAATTACCGAAGGCTTGTATCCTTATTATAACTCATCAGAAAAACTTAAATCCCTGGGCTTTACATCCAGAGGAATCAGCAAGATTACAAAAACACTGATAAATACTGCCCAAAGTAGTATACCCGAAACATTAACACCTGAAATTATCAATAAATACCGCTTTATTTCCAGAGAAGAAGCATTGATAAACATTCACTTTCCTGCCAATACGGAAATATTACAAAAAGCACAATTGCGTATCAAATTTGAAGAACTGTTTTATCTGCAGTTGAGTTTACTGATGATGAAACAAATCAGGCTTTCCAAAACCGAAGGGCATCGTTTTGGATCTGTTGGCAATTATTTCAATACCTTTTATTCCAAAAATCTTCCTTTCGAGCTCACCAATGCTCAAAAAAGGGTGATAAAAGAAATCCGTTTGGATCTGGGTTCAGGCAAACAGATGAACCGGTTGCTGCAGGGGGATGTAGGCAGCGGGAAAACATTGGTTGCCCTCATGTGTATGCTGATTGCAATCGACAACAACTATCAGTCCTGTTTAATGGTACCTACCGAAATCCTGGCAAACCAGCATTTCGAAACCATCAGCCGGATGCTTAACGGATTGGGCATTACAGTTGAATTATTATGCGGTTCTACTAAAAAAGCAAAGCGTAAACTGATTGATGAAGGCTTGCAATCATCCAATATCCATATTTTAATCGGCACCCATGCCTTGATAGAAGATACGGTTCAGTTTGCCAATTTAGGATTAGTAATTATTGACGAACAACATCGTTTTGGCGTTGAACAACGATCCAAACTATGGGAAAAGAACGAGAAACAACCCCATATATTGGTCATGACTGCCACACCCATTCCTCGAACACTGGCAATGACATTGTATGGCGACCTGGATTATTCTGCCATCGACGAAATGCCTCCGGGACGGAAGCTGATTAAGACCTATCATTACTTTGATTCGGCAAGACTGAAGGTTTTTAGCTTTCTAAAGCAGCAGGTTACTGCAGGACGACAGGTATATGTCGTATATCCGCTTATCAACGAATCGGAAACCCTGGATTTAAAAGATCTGATGGATGGGTACAACAGCATTACCCGCGAATTTCCGCTTCCCGAATATGCCGTAAGCATAGTACACGGACAAATGAAATCTGCCGACAAAGATTACGAAATGCAACGCTTTGTAAAAGGCGAAACCCAGCTTATGGTTTCCACTACTGTAATTGAAGTAGGTGTGGATGTTCCCAATGCTTCGGTAATGGTAATAGAAAATGCCGAACGCTTTGGCTTATCACAGCTGCACCAGCTCAGAGGCAGGGTTGGACGGGGTGCTGAGCAATCCTATTGTATTTTGATGACCGGCAATAAGCTTACTTCCGATGGCAGAAAACGCATAGAAACCATGGTGCGGACTACCGATGGTTTTGAAATTGCCGAAGCCGATTTAAAACTCCGTGGACCCGGCGATATGCAGGGCACCCAGCAAAGCGGCATGCTCGACCTTCACCTGGCCGATATAGTTAAAGATGAAAAACTGATAAAAATTGCCCGCGACCTGGCCATAGACATCTTAAAGGAAGACCCATTGATAAGCACTGCCAAAAATCAAAAACTCAAAGAGCAACTCCTTAGGATGAAGAAAGTGAAAGGCAGTTGGGAGAAGATAAGTTAATGGATAGCTAATTTTGAAGCTTCAGAGAAATTTACAGATCCTGTATAATTATTATGTACAAAACGTTTGGACCTATATATCCCAAAATCCTTTCAGATGTATTACTTATTGGAATTTCGGCTATACGAATGAATATTACATCTCGTGTAAATTATTTTGCTATTATCTTTCCATTCGAAATAATGCAATTATCAGATATAATTTGATAGAAATAAACCCCAGATTTTAAATTGTTTCTTGGAATTTTAATTTTTCGCACCTTTGAAAGACTTGTTGAATAAACCGGCATTGACAGCAGATCATATATTGTTACATCGACTTTATTCAATTGTTTAACAAAGTCAATTTCAAATTCATCATTAAAAGGGTTAGGATAAACAGACACTGAAATATATCGGTCAGTGTAAGAACCCGTTGACGTAATCACACCTAAATGTTTGTAAACCAAAACACCAAATTGTGTGCCTAGCCATTTGTTCCCGAATTTATCAATGGTAAGGGATGTTACATTGCTTGAATTGGGGATGGGCGAGTTATCGGCATCATATGTTGTCCAATTATTCCCATCAAAGTGGATCAGATCAAAAAGGGTGAACTGCCAAATACTCCCATCAATGTCTCTTGATAAAATTCCTCCTGAAAGATAAGGATCTAAATAAGGGTGCGTATAATTTACAACATTTGTCTTGTCAAACTTATAAAATCCGTACCGTCCGTTTGAAAACCAGATATTACCTACTGGATCAAAAATGAATGATCCAATATTGTTCATCGGGATCAAAGAGTTTGATGTATTATAAATGGTCCAGTTGGTCCCATCAAATTTGATTAATCCGTTTTCGGTTGAAACCCATACAATATTACTGTCATCAATCACAATTTGATTAATAAATGCATCAGGAAGCAGGGAGTTTAAATTATTAAATGTTGTCCATGCTGTTCCGTTATAATGCGCCAGTCCTTCGTGAGGATTATAAGTCCATGTGTGATTAATTTGATCATAAGTTGCATCAACTCTGTCAACATAATCCATCCATATCCCTCCTGATAAATCGGTCGCTAAAGCATCCAGGTTTAAGCCAACAGGATAACCTGCTTGCAATGCAGGGGTATTGGCTATGTTAGTCCAATTTGCACCATCATATTTTATTATTCCAGTTCTTTTTTTGATATAAAGGTTGCCTGATATGTCTGTGGCCATGGTCAGGGAAGTATTATCGTAATTAGGTAATCCTACCCAATTGTTCCAGTCATATTTTACCAATCCTAATGCGGAGGAAAAGGGTTCTTTTGTTCCTATAAATACTTTACCGTCAGGGTTAGAAACGATTTGACTTACATAATTGTCATTAAGTTCTGAATTTGAAGCGTCATAGCTTGTCCAAACCGATCCGTTCTTTCTACCGACCATTCCGGTATTGTCACATCCGTACCAGATATTGTTGAAATGATCAGCATAAACAGGGCTGACATCTTCATCGGATATCACAGAATTAGAACTGTCATATTTCGTCCAGGTACTTCCGTCAAATGACATAAGACCACCCAGCACATGAGTTGAATAGTTATAGGCAACACATCCGGTCCAGATGATATTATTGGCATCAATGGACATTGAGGTATTATTGATATTTGGAATATTCGTGTTGGTATTGTCATAGGCAGTAAATGTATTGCCGTCGAATTTTTCAACACCACCAGTATGCAACAGCCAGATATTCCCGTTGTTGTCCTTATCAATGTGCACAATAGATTTACCGGAAATAGCAGAGTTTGAAGTATTATATAAAGTCCAGTTGGTTCCATCGAATTTTATCAGTTCTGTAACAGAAGCCAGCCAGATATTACCCCCTTCGGAAAAAACACTTTTAATATAATTGGTTGTCAATCCAGAATTCGATGTATTATATAAGGTCCAGTTAGTTCCGTCAAATTTTATTAACCCGCCATTCGTGCATCCTGTCGATATCCAGACAACATTATTGCTGTCGATGGTCAGACTCTCAATTGAACATCCGGAAAGCGGTGAATTTGAAGTATCATAAATGGTCCAATTAGTATCATCATATTTAACCAAAACACCTTTGTTCCAGGTGCTGAACCATTTGTTCCCGTAGTGATCGATAGCAATGTTTGAAATCCAGCTATCAGGGAACGGACAGTTGGTTTTATCAAAGATAACTTTTGTGCCGGTTGTCCTGTTAATTTTCAGCGCACCGGCACAGGATCCAATCCATATAAAATTGCCATCCTCAGCTATTGTTTGAATACCGGGTACTTTAGACAGATAAATCCATTCCGGGTTTTGGGCAATAAGATGAGATGAATAAAACAGAAGTACAGCAAAAATTATTTTTTTCATACGATTTGTTTTTTATGCTATGTTTGACATATAATATCATACGTCTTACAAATATACCTTTCTCTCCCTATTAGATCCTACTGATTAATGTCATACTTTATTTACAACACAAATATAAGAATAATTCTATTCTCCTTTATTTTATTTAACAAAGCCTCAAAAGGGAATTCAATTACCAATGTCAAAGTTTTAAACTTTGACATTGGTTTCACGTACTTTGACAAAGATTATTCTGACTAACATTTTTTATTACACTGATATTGTATTTGTTACAAATTCCCATTTTCTTATTTTTTTTTATCAAAAAAACTGCTTCCAAACGTTAGCTTCACAAATCAATATTGTTAGGTGTATATGTTGGATTGCAAGTAACATTTAAGTCTGACAAATACTTCCTTTTGACAGTATAGTAAAGAAAGCAACCATCTTTATTTACCCCACAAATATACAATAATTCTATTCTCCTATATTATTTAACAAAACCTCAAAAGGGAATTCAATTACCAATGTCAAAGTTTTAAACGTTGACATTGGTTTCACCTGATTTGACAAAGATATATGACAATAAATAAAGTTATCTAAATTATCGAAAATTTCTAATACTTTATTTCTTTTTATTTTAGTTTTCGATTTTGAAATAATTGCCTGATATGAAGAATATTTATAATTCCCTATACCAATACCCAAATCTAAAGGATTTGAATGAATATAAAGAATTAAATTTTTTAAATACTCTTCAGAAGTTATTTTAATTCTTTTAAAAGGCGATTCCAAAAGATTACCATGTCTTTTTTTTACTTTATTATACGATTGGCTATAACTACTTATCAATTTCCCAATTTGTTTACTTACAATATTTGTTGTCGAATGCAATCCAGCGTTTGACTTTGAAATGTTCTTTAAAGTATTATTGGCAAATTCCTCGATTTCGGCAATAGATTTTACCTTTATTAAAAAATGAAAATGATTTGGCATTAAACAATAGCAATAAATATCGCAAAGCTCATCAAGATATTTTGCAAATTTTTGAAGAAAAAACAAATAATTCTCGTCTGTATCAAAAATTACACATCCATTAATTCCTCTGTTATAAATATGATAAAAACAATCGGGTTCAAGTATTTCGTTTCGTATGTTCATTTTATCTTTTTTACTTTTACCATTCTAAAACCTAACATTGGCATTGTAACCATTGTCAAAGTTTAAAACTTTGACAATGGTTACACTACCTTGCTACTAAAAATTATTTTACACTTATCATCTTTTAAACCGCAATTCATTGCGTTTATTCCCCACAAATATACAACAATTCTATTCTCTTATATTTTATTTAACAAAACCTCAAAAGGGAATAAATTAGTATTGCAAAGAGTACCTAAATTAATTTACTAAATGGCTAAAATAATTTATCAAAATACAACGTTATCTACTGAATAATTGTCTACTAAAATTTAGGTCTTACAATGAAGCAAATCGTCTTTTTACTTTGTTTGTGTTTATCGTTGCAGGTTTTCAGCCAGGAAAAATGGCAACATAAAATAAATGGTTTCAACACCAATTATGGTGTAGTATTGCAAAAAGCTGACAGCAATGGCTGGATGGTAGCAAGCAATACAAAATCTTTTTCAACAGCCGGTAACAAGAATGAAATCGTAATCATTCGTTTTAACAAATGCGGCAACATAAGCTGGTCGTACAGATATGGTTCAGATACTGCTTCGATAACAATGACCGATATGATTAACGATAACGGAGGAAACCTTGTATTGACGGGCTCTTATTCTTCTCCTGACGATGTTACTTATAATGCCAAGGCATTTATAATGAAGCTTACGCCAAATGGTAGTGTTGTCTGGAAAAAAGTTTTTAATCTGTCGGGAGTAGCATATATATATTCTGTAGGTCAAACCAATGATGGAGGATATTTCATCTTTTCAAATCATGATAATAATGGGGGTGCTCTCCCCTATAATTCCATTTCTAAAATTAGTTCCACCGGCAATCTGGTTTGGTACAGGCATTATGACGATAATCCCATCTGGGGTTCAGCCATCAAAACTACTGATGGAGGCATTTTAATCAGAAGTGGCAATTTAATATACAAACTGAATGCAAGTGGCAGCGTTTTGTGGTCCAACACTTATAATGATATACACTATACAACTAAACCAATTGAGGTCAACGGACAGTATATCTTTGCGTCCTACCCTACTACACCCTCCGATAGTGTTTCCTGTCTTTTTTCGCTCTCATCTGCCGGGAATCTGAACTGGATTTCTCCCGGCTTTAATTCAGTTTCCGTTAAATCCCTTAAAAAACTGAGTAACGGAAATCTGCTGGCTACCGGAAGTATACGCACAACTGCTTCCTCTACTTCAAAAATATGCATCACCGAGTTTAGTTCTACAGGATCAATTATTCAGCAACAATGCATTAATGCTTCCCCGCAACAATTGCCTACGAGTGGTAATGACTTTATTGAACTCGATAATCAGGCTGTAATCTGTGCCACTATCGAACGAAACGGGACGAATGATAGTTTAATCCTTCTTAAAAGCAGCACATTCAGCGATTTCTCCTGTTCACAGGCAATCAACTCCGCTGCCCTTCCTCAACCACAAATAAGTATTACACCCTATAGTGTTTCTTCTACCTTGATATTAAATCAGGATTTTGTACCTGATATCAGAAAAAATACCTTTACTCCAGCCATGACAATGAATTGCTTTGTTCCCGATACAAATGCTATTCATCTGGGAAACGATACTACATTGTGTCAGAATCAGCATCTCATTTTAAAAACCGGCCTGGGAGCTAACTATCAGTTTATATGGTCTACCGGAGAAACGACTTCTTCTATAACGATTCACCAGGAAGGAACCTATTGGGTAAAAGCCTATAATTGCGATACCATTTCAGATACAATTGTTGTTAATTATGTCACTCCTTTAACCATCAACTATTCAATATCTCCTTTAATTACAAATCCATATACTTTGGTAAGGTTTGAGAATTTTACCCATCCCTATGCTCACATAAGTTGGCAAACCGGCGATGGACACACTTTTACTTCTGATATTTTTCAACATCAGTACACGAATGGTGGAATTTATTATCCGGTACTGACCATAACAGATCTTTACGGTTGTCAATACACCGCTCAGTCTAAAGTAATAGTAGATGAAGTTACATTTTACATCCCCAATAGCTTTTCACCCAATGCTGATGGAAGCAATGATGTATTTATTCCTAAATGCACCGGTGTGGAACATTATGAAATTTATATTTACAGCCGTTGGGGTGAAGAAATTTTTTCAGGGGTAAATATTGGCTGGGACGGGAAATTAAATGGAAATATAGAGGCAACACAAGGCGTCTATAATTATAAAATCATCCTCAAAGATATATTCGGTAAGGAAAGCATCCGAAGCGGAGCCATTACCTTGTTCAGATAAAAGGCTGATCAACCAAAATATGTCTTTAAAATTCCACAATTATACCAATGGTTGGCAATACATTGCCAGAATAATCATTTATTTTCCTTAAAACATATTTTGTATTGTCATTGGGGTCAACAGCAATGTTTCCATCTATATCAAGATTTGTATAAATAGGCTGCTGTTCTGATTTATATGCCAATAAATTTTGAATATCCAGATAAATATTCAGCGACCATTTTTTGAAGAAGTATTGCTTATCAACCCTTATGTCTAATTGATTAAAATCACTCAATCTTTCAGAATTAAACGCATCGTAATTCAGATAAGCCCTTCCTCTTGAATCCCATATACTTCGTTTTGAAGATTGGACAAAATCAACAGGCGTATAAGGAGCACCACCTACATAACGCCATTTAGCACCAATGTCCCAATTTTTACCTAATTCTTTTTTCAATGTAAGATTCATGATATGCTTATTGTCCCATGCTGAGGGAATAAACGCATCATTCTTTTCTTTAAATTCACTTCTTACAAATGTATAGGATAGTATCACATTAAAACCCATTAAGTCGATATTACGATAATACAATTCAAATCCATATGCTCTCCCTTCTGAGGTTGAAGTAACCTCTTCATCTCCAAATGTACCGTAGTCAGCTCCTTTGCTGGCAATTGAAACAGAATCATTCACTGAAAAAGGATAATTGTGATACAGTTTATAAAAACCTTCAAGGCTCAATTTAGCCTTTTCATTAAATAAATAATCAATCCCTGTTACAAAATGATCTACGGATATGTATGTAATTTCATTTTGTTTGTTCACTAAATTCCCTATGTTATCACGAAAACCCAATGTTGTGTAGGTAGGTCTTTGATAATACCTTCCCGTATTAGCATTCAAAAATAATTTCTCTGTAAGTGAATAAGAGGCTGAAATGCGGGGTGAAATCTGATTGAGCAAATTTGACATTTTTTCATCATAATTATTTGCATCCATTCTAATACCTAATGAAAGTGTTAATCTGTCGGCAAAAAAGGATTTACTGATTTGGCCAAAAGCATTCCAGACAAACAAATCTATTTTAGAATCGTAATTGATAGTTATCAAACTGTCTTTCACAAATAATTTCTGAAAGGTTTTGTTATTATACCGGTTGTATTCCAACCCGGCTCCAAATGTAAGCTTATAATCCAATGTATGTTTGTTTCTTTCGAATCTGAATTTATTTTCAATTTCATCAGAAGTATAATTCAGTATTTTAGATTTTGATTCATCATTATCTGGGTATTTGAAGGATGTATTTCTAAGCATGTTTCTGCTAAGTATATAAGTATCATAAGACTTAGTTCTATAATGTTTGTAAACACCTCCAACAGCATAGTTCCACTGCTCAAAAACAGGCAAATATCCTAAAATGTATTTTTGGTTTTCATCAGGATTTTTAATGCCGGTATTTAAATTGAACTGGTCTATAGCTCCGATACCTATGACAGTTAATTCATTTTTTAAATCAAATTTTGTTTTTGACTTCCATTGAAAATCATTGTACGTGGGTAAAAATGGCAATCCCAATGCACTAAACAAGAACTGGAGATAAGACCTTCGGGCAGAAAAAATAAAAGTTGTTTTTTTTAAGATAGGGCCGTCAAGGGTCAAAGCTAAATCAGAAGCCCCTATTGAAGCTTTAAATTTAAGTTTATCCGGATTCCCATCAATCAACCGCATATCTAAAAACGAACTTAGTGCATTCCCTTTATTGGCAGGAAACGCACCTGAATAGAATTCAATTTCTCTCAGAAAATCTACATTTATAATCCCCACCGGTCCACCTGAGGCACCCTGAGTGGAAAAATGGTTAAGATTAGGAATTTCAATTCCATCCAGATAAAACCTGTTTTCGCTGGAACCACCACCTCTTACTATAACATCATTTCGGAAAGCAGGAGTAGAGGCAACACCGGGTAAGGATTGCAAAACTTTTGAAATATCACGGTTCCCACCGGGACTTTTTTCAATTTCTGCAATACCTATACTTTTCATTGATAGCGGACTTTCTTCGTCACGGGTAAATGTTGTTGTTTTTATCTCAACTTCAGCCAATCTGATAGCAACTTCATGCATAGGAATATCAACATATTTGGTCTTGCCGCTAATTACCATAAATTCAGTACTTAAAAACTTTTCAAAACCAACTGTTGTAGCAGCTATTTTTACATATCCGGGTTTAACACCGGTAAAATGGAAATTACCGTCCAAATCAGAAGATACTCCTATATTACTTCCACTGATGATTAGGTTGGCAAATGGAATCGATTCATTGTTTTTTGAATTGTAAATTCTGCCTTTTATACTTCCGTTTTGAGCAAAAATAGTATTACTGGCTAAAAAAAAAAATATTATAGCAAGTTTTGTGATAACTAATTGTGTTGTTTTTCTCATATTTTCATTGTTTTCCTATGATATTGCTCAGAATAACAAAAAAAAAATACTTATGTTCATTCATATAAATTCCTATAAAACAATGACCTGTAAAATCTTTTGAAAAATAAACTAAAAAAAGTTAAAAAAAATTAAAAAATAATTGGATTTCATCTCAAAAAATGATTAACATTGCAATACAATTTGAGAAAAAAATAAGTTAGTTACGATGAAATAGTTGAAACTCTATATATCATCCACTTAAAATTAACAACATTTATTAATTAAACTTAACTTTCTATGAGAAAAATTTCATTTTTACTTGTCGCCCTCTTATTGATGGGAATGCAGGTGATTCAAGCACAAAAAGTTATCACAGGAAAGGTAACTGGTGCTGACGATGGAGCTGGGATTCCTGGCGTCCAGATTGTTGTAAAAGGAACTTTATTTGGTACTACCACAGATATTGATGGTAAATACCGTATAACAGTTCCTGAAAAATCTGATTTTCTTATTTTTACTTTTGTGGGAATGAAAACCCAGGAAATAAAAATCGGAAGCAAAAACACTATAGATGTAGTAATGGCATCCGACATTATGAATCTCGATGCTGTGATTGTTACTGCTATTGGGGTAAAAAAACAAGAGAAAAATCTTGGATACTCAGCAACACAGGTTAATGCGGATGAGATCATGAAATCCCGCGACAGAAGCCCTATGAATGCATTACAAGGCAAGGTTGCCGGGGTAAACATCTCCACAGCTTCTTCCAGCCCGGGTGCTTCCACCAGGGTAATTTCCAGGGGCTTCTCTTCACTAACAGGTAGCAATCAGGCATTGTACGTTGTTGATGGTGTTCCAATTAATAATTCTTCTATCGGAAGTACCGATATCAATGGAGGAACTGACTTTGGGAACAGAGGCAATGACATCAATCCTGATGACATTGAAAGTATTTCTTTCCTTAAAGGATCTTCTGCTTCCATACTTTACGGTTCGAGAGCTGCAAATGGGGTTATTGTGATTACTACCAAGAAAGGGAAAGATCTTGTTAGAGGCGTTAAGAAAAAAGGTGCTGATGTTACATTTACAACTTCATTTTTTGGAGAAACACCATTGCGTATGCCAACCTTCCAAAATCAATTCGGAGAAGGTTTCAATGGCAAACCTGACTTAATTGAAAATACAAGCTGGGGTGCTAAATTTGACGGAGTTCCAAGGGTTTGGGGTCATACTGTGGACAATCAACAACAGATTAAACCTTACAAAGCACTGCCTAATAACGTTAGAGACTTCTTTGATTTGGGAACTACTTTTGACAATTCAATTTCAATAGCAAATTCAACAGACAAATCAAGTTATTACTTTTCTTATTCTAACTTAAGTGCTGATGGAATTTTTCCAACCAATGCGGATAGTTACAAAAGAAATACACTCTCATTGAGAGGAACTGCAAAATTAGACAATAATTTTACAAGCTCTGGAAGCATTTCATATGTGAAGAAAAAAAGCAAATTTGTTCCTACCGGACAGGATCAATCGGTTTATGACAACATCATGCAGACACCAAGAGATATCAGCATAGTTGATCAGGAAGATTATAACAGTCAATGGTACAATCTGGACAATTATTACAATGGCTATGCAGCAAATCCTTATTATGTATTGAATGAACATGGTAACGACTTCAACGAAGACCGTGTTTTTGGAAATATAGGACTGGATTATAAATTCAATGACTGGATCAACGCAAGCTGGAAAGTTGGATCAGATGTATCTAATTCTCAGTTAAAAGAATGGAGAGCTATCACAAATTATGTAAGAAATGATTATAACGATGATCCAGGTACTGTTTCTGAACAAACCTATTTTAACCGTGAATTCAACAGTGATCTTATTCTGACCTTTAACCGCAGCCTGAATCCAGACATTGAATTCAATGGATTGCTTGGTTGGAATGTAAACCAAAGAAACTCAAAAACATTACAGGCAGAAGTAATCGGATTAAATATTCCTTATTTCTACAATCTGTCCAATAGTTCTTCAACATCATCTGTCTTAGAGACTGAAATGATGAGAAGATTATATGGGGTTTATATGAGTGCAGCTTTCAATTACAAAAAATATCTGAACTTAGAAATCAATGCAAGAAACGACTGGTCTTCGACTTTACCCGAAGAAAACCGTTCTTTCTTTTATCCTGGTGTAAATGCATCTTTTGTTTTTACAGAATTTTATCCTGAAATTACAAATATTATTCCTTTTGGTAAAATCAGAGCCAATTGGGCCCAGGTTGGAAATGATGCCAATCCTTACCTTATTTTTAATTCATTTACACAAGCCAATTATGTTGATGGATATCGTGGTTTAGACTGGCCTTTGGGTGGAATTAATGCTTTAACAGTTGGAAACACAATTGGAAATCCTGATTTAAAACCTGAAATTACCTCCGAATTTGAAATCGGAACTGATTTACGCTTTCTAAATAACAGACTCGGTATAGATTTCACTTATTACAACAAAATTACTACCGATTTAATTTACCCTGTGCCTCTCGCTTATTCAAGCGGATACAGATTCCAGACCATGAATCTCGGCAAAATCTCAAACAAAGGGGTTGAAATACTCGTAAAAGGTACTCCTGTTAAAATGAAAAACTTTACCTGGAATGTTTCAGTAAATTTCTCTAAAAACACCAATTTACTTGAAGAGTTGAATTCAGAACTCACCAAAGTTGATTTAGGTGGAACCAGCCGTTTGGGATTTGTAGCTGTACCCGGACAACCCCTGGGAATGTTCGAAGGAGCTGTAGCTTTAACTGATGGTCAGGGTCACGTAGTAGTAGATGCAAGTGGTTTACCTGTTGCAGATCCTGTGAATCAAATACTGGGAAGTTCTGAATATGATTGGGTAGGTGGTATTTCTAATACATTAACCTATAAAAACTTATCATTGTTCTTCTCATTTGATATTCGTCAGGGTGGTTTAATGTATTCACGTACCAAGGAAATTATGTATTTTGCAGGAACCGCTCCGGCAACAACCTACAACGATCGTCAGCCTTTTATAATTCCAAATTCAGTTCAGGCAACTTACGGTCCTAATGGAGAAATCACAGGTTATATTGAAAATACAACAGCTATTTCTCACGAAGCAGCAACTTTGTATCAATATTATGACCAAACCAGAGGTGCCGGTAACTTTGCCCGTGAATGGTTAATCAATAAATCATTTGTCAAATTGCGTGAAGTAGTAATTTCCTACAACTTCCCTAAAAAATGGCTGGCAAAAACTCCTTTTGGAGAAGCTTCTTTCAGTATTATCGGACGAAACTTACTCTTATTTACACCTGAAGATAATCAATTTATAGATCCTGAGTTAACTACATTCGGTAACGATCTAAATGCTGATTATGGTGAATTTAGTGCAGCTCCTACTACAAGAAGTTTCGGTGCAAGTTTACGTTTTACTTTTTAATAATTTAAAAAAACATAAAAATGAAAAATATATTAAAATATAACAAATGGATGCTTCTCCTGATGGTTTTTACATTTGCCAGTTGTGAGAAAGATTTCATGGATGTAAACCATGATCCCAGCAGAGCTGCAGAATCAACTGTTCAGCTTACATTCCCTGCCGGCGTAGGTTCTTCTGCTTATGTTATCGGTGGTTATTATCAATTATTGGGTGGTTTTTGGTCACAACACTGGACACAAGCCATCGGTGCTCCCCAATGGAGAGAAATTGATTCATACAATCTACAAACCAGTGATTTCGACGTCCGTCAATGGGGAGAATTGTATTCAGGTGCTTTGAATGACTATCAATATGTCAGAAACCTGGCAAAAAGCAAACAAAACTGGAGTTATTATTTAATGGCAACAGCTATGCAGGCTTATACCTATCAGGTACTTGCTGATTTATATGATAAGATACCATATACAGAAGCATTGAAAGGTGCAGAAGGCAACCTAACCCCTAAATACGATGAAGGTTCTGTTGTGTATGATGGTCTGATTGCTATGTTAAATGAAGCATTGACACATGATTACAAGACTTTCCAGAGCAGCACAAATCCAACTGCTACTGCAGTAGAACCAGGCACTGACGATATTATTTTTGCCGGTGATATGGACAAATGGGAAAGATTTGTGAACACACTGAAATTAAAAATCTATTTACGCCAGTGCTATAAACGCCCTGCTGTTGCTTCAGCCGGAATACAAGCAATGTATACTGCAAATGCCAATTATTTGAATGATGATGCAATGATTTCAATTTTTGCCAATCAGCAGAACAAACGAAATCCTGCCTATGAAACTTTTATTGATCGTTTAGCAGGAAATGTTACCATGAGCAATACTATTTTTTCTATTCTTGATAGTGCAGCTGATCCCCGTTTACCAAAACTGATTGCAAAAAATAAATTAGCAACACCCGCTTATAGATGTTTGGTACAGGGAGATTATTTCAATACTACATTTCCAACCGGAGCAAATATTGCCAATTTATCAACCCCTGTTTTAACCGGTGTTGACCCAGTTTACTTTTTCAGTAAAGCTGAAAGTAACTTCTTACAGGCTGAAGCCATTGAAAGATATGGTTTAGCAGGAAGTGCAAAAACAAAATATGAAGCTGGGATAGATGCTGCTTTTGCAAGATTAGGCGTTGGCGGTGCTGCAGCTTTATATGCAACAGGTGGAAAATACGAATATCCAGCTGCCGGTACTTTTGAAGACAAACTGGAGAAAATTATTGTGCAAAAATGGATGGCTATGACCAATAATCAAGGCATAGAAGCATTCTTTGAACACAACCGTACACATTATCCAAAAGAAAATGCTAAAAAACCTGGTACAACCGGATATGTCCACGTTGAAGGTCAATTTACAATTTCTGTAAATAGTTCTACAGGTAATCTTTTCCCAAAAAGATTATTGTTCACAGAATCTGAACGCAGAAGAAATCCTAATACACCGGCTTTAGAGTCAATTAACAAAAGAGTGTGGTGGGATGTAAAACCGTAATTATTAAATTTAAAAAAAATTGATAATATGAAAAAAA